>CBHEUU010000208.1:0-7604 GCA_965990355.1 uncultured Chitinophagaceae bacterium | reverse complement strand
TCACGCGTGTGAGGGTCAGTTTATCAGCATTGGGATGTTTTTCTGTATGAATCACCTCTCCGATGACCAACCCTTTCAGGCCACCTTTTACTTCTTCATATTTTTCCAGGCTTTCCACTTCCAGTCCGATGGATGTAAGGATACGGCTCAGTCTTTCAGGTTCAACCGTCACAGGCAGGTATTCACTCAGCCATTTGTAAGAGATCGTCATGTATAGTTATAGTTCTTTTTAAATTACGGCCAAAGATAAGCAAAGCGGGAAAGAGATAATGCTTACCGTTAAAACACGGAAGAAAACTGGGGGATTTGCGCCTTGATTTTTGGCAAAGGGAATCAGTACTTTGCATAAAACTAACAGTATGGCAAAATCTGCAAAAAGCATCGCCAAAGCAATTGATGCTGACTTTGAAGAAAAGACAACGCTTGATACGGTTTACCTGATCGACGGCAGTAACCGCGACGTAACGCTGGAGATCATTATCGGCGCTCCGGGTCAAACAGCGGTTACTGATATCATTTTGCAGGATGATAATATTGTAAAAGGAAAAAAAGGTTCCATCAAAGAGTTTGCACTGGGGACCAATAAAGCACTGAATGGTAAAAAAATATTTATTACCACGGTTGTAGCCGATACCGCCAAAGACACCAACAATGCGGAAGAGATCATCCGGCTGCGCGGAGGGCTGATGTTTATTGAACACAAACTTTTTAAAATCGTAAAAAACGAAGGGGACAGTGCTATTTTTTCCTCTGTAATTGAATTCTTCAAAATTTAACCGCTATGAGAACCAGAACTATCTGTTTATTGATTGCAGCAGCAATCATATCATTCCCTGCATTTGCGCAGGAAGATGATACTACAAAAGTGAAGCTTGATCTGCTGCGTGCGCCCAGTTCACCAGCCGCTAACTTACTTGGCTTTGCCGTGAGTGATATAGAAAAACCCAGTGATGTTTCTGCCTTTATGGCTTCCCTGCAAAGCGCTACAGGCAACAATTCCATTTTGCCTTCCAACTATGCGGTTGACCTGGCCCCTTTCTGGTTGTTCAGGGGCAAGGGATTGACAACGGATAAAATGGATTCCAAAAAATTCAGTGATGTATTCAGGCAAACATTTGTGTTTTCTACTGCTGTACGTGGGTCTGATTCCACATCAGAAGAATATAATCCCGCTAATTTTTACAGTTCTTTCGGTATAAAGTTTTCGATTAAACGCGGAGCATTCAGCCGGCAAACCACTGAAACGCTCGATACCATTACATTACTTGCCGGACAGGTGGCCAGTGATGTGAACGCAACATTGAAAGCAACGCTTGATACCAGCAGCGCATACCAGGCACTGGCAGAAGCGCGGCGGAATAAGCTGGTAGCAAATGGCGGAAATATTAATGATCCGGAAGTGGTTGCGATCAGTAAAAAAATGACAGAGTTGCAGGAATCATTCAGAACAAAAATTATTGAAGGCAGGCAGGTGTTGCAAAACCGGCTGGCATTACTGAAGCAAAAAGCACAAAGTTTCAAAATAGAACGCTTTGGTTTTTTTATTGATTTTGCCGGAGGCCTTAAGCTTGAATATGTAGATAAGATGTTCAGTCAATCCAACGTGCATAATGGCGGGGCCTGGCTCACATTTGGCGGTAATTACGAATCTGGTTTTTCTATATTAGGATTGGCAAGGTATTTATACAATCCGGATAAGATATTTGCCGATGATGCAGGCATCATAAAGATTTCCAATGTGTCAACCCTTGATGCTGGTGCACGTGTAATTTACAATAGCCCGATGAGCCGCTTTGCATTGAGTGGTGAAGGTGTATACAGAAGTGTTCTTAATAAGAATACAGTAGATCCATCCTGGAGGCTTGTGTTGAATGCTGAATACGATCTTGGCAATAACCAGCGTCTCACATTTGCATTTGGAAGGCATTTCAGCGGTGCGATAACAAAAGGAGGGAATGTGATTGCTGCGTTAAACTTCCTGAAAGGTTTTGGGAATAAGAGGTAAGCTATAAAATATTAACGGATGAGGTCCAAACGGAAAGTAGTTAGTTTACGTTTGGACCTCATCCGTTTCGCTCTCTGCGCCTTTGCAGTTAATTGGTTATGCCCGCAACTCCACTTTGAAGGCAAGGCTGAAATAAGAATAATAATGTCCGTGCTGGTTGATTGAATCTGCATTCCATTCATGTCCGAAGGTGAACGGATGCTGGTTGTCGCAGGCAGCTTCTCCAAGTCCTACCAATGCATTGTGGGTCTTAACACGGAATCCATAAGTTGATTCTTTTTTTAATTCCAGGGTAGGGAGCAAAAAACGGATCCATTTATGGTTATCTTCTTTTTCTACTGCCAATGTGCATTGGCCGAGGGAGGGGCCCCAGGTTTTGTTGATGGGGTCAAATTCGTGTAAACTGAGCTGGATATCCCCGGGATATTGCACAGCGGCGGCGAACAGTTGGATATTGTCCAGTTGTCCTTCTGCGGGGCAGGTAAAGGTTTGTCCTCCGAAATGATCGGTAGGGTCGGTCTGAAGGTGCCCGATCCAAAGGGTCGTGTTGTTTTCCACCTGTGTGAGCACTGGGCGGGGATGGCTGCCAGGTTTAAATTTATCCATAGCTATTGTTTTTTAAGTAGTTAAATAAAACACAATCGGGGCAGCTTGGTCGGTCCGGAAAGAACTGAAAATAGAACTGCTTTAGCATGGCATTTATTGTGCCGATCTGGGGGAATTTGGCCGATATGGTTGACCGTTGTTCGTTGATCGATGGCCGATGTTCGATGGCCGATCGCCGAGACTGCTGGCAATTGTTCACTTCCTGCTGTGCCACTGGTTGATAACTCGTAGTTCTCTTCCCTGTCACCCCGGCCCTGGTTCAGTAAACGTGCTGGAATAGTACATTAAGAGCCGGGGTCTCCCATGTCTGCAGTATTTTCTAAGCAATAAAACTTACTGACTTGAAACGAGTGCAGCGCTGGGAGACCCCGGATCTTAGATTCGTTAAACTTGAATGTTAACTAAACTTGGTCCGGGGTGACAGGGAAGAGAACTACGAGTTATCAACCAGTGGTACAGCAGGAAACGGCGTTCAGCCATCGGCGATCGAACATCGGCCATCTGTCACTAAAAGATGTCCACCCCTGTGCGTTATTTTTCAAAGCCCGGCTCCGCGTTTTTTCCTAAATTGAAAGATGGCTGGCGGGAAGCATTACCGGCGTTATGTGGATAACCCCAGTTAAGCAGGTGAAAAGATGGTGAACAAAGAAAAATCTAAATAAAAGGGCTAAGGATTCGTATTTGAGGTCTATTTTCGCCTTCTGACTACGGGAACATTCCGATAACACAGAGATAACATTTTCTTAAAGCAAGGCTGGAATACTGACCCCACGGTCATTGGTGCAAACACTGATGGTTTAACTTTTTATCGCTATAACTGAACGATGGACTTGACTAACCTGAATAAAGACCGCAAGCAAAAAAGAAGATCTTCGTTAGACCTCGGCACAATGGTATATGGAAAAGTACCCCCCCAGGCCAAAGACCTGGAGGAAGCTGTGCTTGGGGCCATTATGCTGGAGAAAAATGCGTTTGATGTAGTGATCGAGATCCTGAAATCCGAATGTTTTTATGTGGAAGCGCATCAGCGTATTTTCGGCGCTATCCAAAGCCTCGCCAATAAAAGCCAACCCATCGATATATTGACCGTAGCAGAAGAGCTTCGCAGCAAAGATGAACTGGAAATGGTAGGCGGCGCTTACTATGTGACCAAGCTTACCAACTCTGTGGTTTCCGCTGCGCATATTGAAGCACACTCAAGGATCATTCTTCAGAAATTCATTCAACGTGAACTGATCCGCATCAGTGGTGAGATCATCGGCGATGCATATGAAGATTCCACTGATGTATTCGATCTGCTGGATGATGCAGAAAGCAAATTGTTTGAGATCACCAACAATCACCTCCGCAAAGATTATAACTCCATCGATACCGTATTGGTGAATACCATCAAACGGATTGAAGACCTTCGCCAGCGTAATGAAGATGTGACGGGTGTGCCGAGTGGTTTTGCAGGACTTGACCGCGTGACTTACGGATGGCAGAATACCGATCTTATTATCCTTGCAGCCCGCCCTGCGGTAGGTAAAACCGCTTTCGCGCTTAACCTTGCCCGCAATGCAGCAATGCACCCTACCAAACCAACACCAGTTGCCTTGTTTTCCCTTGAGATGAGCGCCGGCCAGTTGGTGCAAAGGATCCTTTCTGCAGAAAGTGAAATTTGGCTGGAGAAAATTGCCCGTGGTAAAATGGAAGAGCATGAGATGAAGCAATTGTATGCCCGCGGTATCCAACGCCTGGCCCAGGCTCCTTTGTTTATCGATGATACACCTGCACTCAACATCTTTGAACTGCGTGCCAAATGCCGCCGTTTGAAGAACAAGCATAACATTGGCATGATCATCATCGATTACCTGCAATTGATGAGCGGAACCAACGAAGGCAAAGGCGGTAACCGTGAGCAGGAGATCAGTAATATTTCCCGTAACCTGAAAGGCCTTGCAAAAGAACTGAACGTTCCTATCATCGCTCTTTCACAGTTAAGCCGGGCAGTGGAACAAAGAGGTGCGAAAGAAGGAAGCCGTGTTCCCCAGCTGAGTGACCTTCGTGAATCTGGTGCCATCGAACAGGATGCTGACATGGTAATGTTTCTTTACCGTCCCGAGTATTATGATGTAACACAAAGCGCCGAAGGTGAAAATATAAAAGGCCTTACTGAAGTAAAGATCGCTAAACACCGGAATGGTTCACTGGAAACAGTAAAGCTGAAAGCCCTGCTGCATATTCAAAAATTTGTTGGCTGGGATGAAGATCCTTATAGCGGGGTAGGCCTGCCATCAGGTGGCTGGCGCCCTGTGGAAGATAGTGGCGGCGGCGGTGAAAAATTATATATACAAACCGGCAGCCGCATGAATGACCTGAAGGATGATGATGAAGGTGCTCCCTTTTAGATAACAAGAGAATAAAAATTATAGTAGTCCAATGATTCATTGGACTTTTTTATTTTTACAGTGATGGCTTTACCTTTTTTTTATATTTCCCAATATGATGTTGCGCAAAAAGAAATTGTGTTGGATGAGGATACATCAAGGCATGTGGTACAGGTATTGCGGATGAATACCGGAGAAAAATTAAATCTTACCGATGGCAAGGGATTTCTGCTTACTGCAGCAATAAAAGACAGTCATAAGAAACATTGCGTGGTGGAAATAGAACAGAGTGAGTTTACGAACGCACCAGGCAAACGGATCACCATTGCCATATCATTACTGAAGAATACAAACCGCTTTGAATGGTTTCTGGAAAAAGCAGCAGAGCTGGGAGTAACGGAGATCATTCCATTGCTATGTACAAGAACCGAAAAAGAAAAGTTCAGGCACGACAGGCTGCAGCAAATACTCGTAAGCGCAATGCTGCAATCGCAACAGGCCTGGTTGCCGGTATTGCATGAACCGGTTGCTTATGAATTATTATTCCGGCAGGAAGAACTGCAGGGTGTTCAGCATAAATATATTGCCCATTGCGAAGAAGGACAGAAACAGGAACTGGCAGATGTATTGGTTGATGTAGCAGACAACCGTATCATCCTGATAGGCCCTGAAGGAGATTTTACACTTGAAGAGATCAACCTGGCATTGGCAGCTCATTTCAAACCCGTGAGCCTGGGAGAAACCAGGCTGCGTGCTGAAACAGCAGGAGTGGTAGCTGCTACCTTACTTTGCCTGGTCTGAATCGATATTTTTATCTTCCAACCGTGGTTCATTTAGTTTTACCACTTTTCTTGAAGCTTTTTTCATCATCACCATATTCAATACTTCCACGATGAAAGAGAAAGCCATACCGAAATAGATATAGTTTTTCAGATGCAGTTCATGTGCTCTTTCACTGTCCCAACCTTCAATCACCAGGCTAAGACCGATCATTACAAGAAATGACAGGGCCAGCATTTTCAAGGTCGGGTGCTTATGTATAAAAGAAGAGATCGCGGGACTGAAAAGAAACATGATGGTCATGGCAATCACTACCGCAGCGATCATGATAGGAACATATTGTGCCGTACCACCAGCTGTAATGATGCTGTCGAATGAAAATACCGCATCAATTACCATGATCTGTGCAATGGCCTGGCCAAAACTCAGCGGTTTTTTATTCTTGACCGATTCATCTGATTCCCCGCCTTCAAGTTTATGGTGTATTTCCCGCACTGATTTATAGATAAGAAATAAACCACCCACCAGCATCACAAGGCTGGCCAGATCAAAACCTTTATCGAATAAAGTAAATACAGCTTTTCCTTTTTGTTTCAATAACCATCCGAGGGCAAGCAGGAGGAGACTGCGGGAAATAATACCTGTGATCATCCACAGGCGGCGAGCCGATTTTTGATCTTTAAAAGGAAGACGGTTAAGAATGATGCTGACAAAAATGACATTATCAATACCCAGTACTACTTCCAGAACAACAAGAATAAAAAAACTGATGATGCTTTCGCTCGTAAATAAATGTTCCATGATGGTGATATGCAAATATTGGTTAAACGCCTTAAGCCGGTTGAATTATTTCAGTGTGCGGCAAATGTTTTTTACAATGGCAGGTCCTTCGTAGATAAACCCAGTCCATACCTGCACAAGGGCAGCGCCGGCGGTGAGTTTTTCTTTAGCATCGTTGCCGGTAAAGATACCTCCTGAAGCGATAATTGGGATCTGCCCGCCCGCCCGCTGGGAAATATAGGCCACAAGATCAGTGGCCCGCTGCTGAACGGGTTTACCACTTAATCCTCCTGCCCCAATCGCCTCCAGTTTATCTGCAGGAGTTTTCAATCCTGCGCGGTTGATGGTGGTATTGGAGCAAACCAATCCATCCAGTTTTATTTCCAGTGCAAGATCGATCACATCATCCACCTGGTCTGCTGTAAGATCAGGTGCTATTTTCAGCAGGATGGGTTTGGCAACAGCTTTGCCGTTATTGATCATCTGCAGGTGACGTAATATTTTTCCTAATGATTCTTTTTCCTGCAATTCACGCAGACCGGGTGTATTGGGACTGCTTACATTCACTACAAAATAATCCACATAAGGATGCAGTTCACGGAAGCAGATATCATAATCTTTCCATGCTTCTTCATTCGGCGTTACTTTATTCTTGCCAATATTGCCACCAATGATCAGCCTGGGTTTACCGGTACTGCGGTTTTCTACCTTCTGTTTCCAATTCTTCAATCTTTCAGCCACACGTTTTACGCCATCATTATTAAATCCCATCCGGTTGATCAATGCCTGGTCGTCGGGCAGGCGGAACAGCCGCGGTTTATCATTGCCGGCCTGCGGCAATGGAGTTACCGTTCCGATTTCCACAAACCCAAATCCCAGCGCCTCGAGTTCCCGCAGATAACGGGCATTTTTATCAAACCCAGCCCCCAAACCAATAGGATTTTTAGGCTGAATGCCGGCAACGGACCACTTGCTTTTGCCCATGGGTTTGGGTGTGAATGCAGCAGCAAGAAGCTGGTGACCAATACCAAGACTACACAATAGTTTAAGCGAGTTCATTGAAA
>CBHEUU010000207.1:0-7648 GCA_965990355.1 uncultured Chitinophagaceae bacterium | reverse complement strand
CCGGGCCTTATCTCCGGCCGGTGGACCGCAACCTTAACCAGTGGATCGTAGAGCAAAAAGCGAGTCTCGACAGGGTGGATTATGGATTGAAACTTTTATACAATAATGCCACAGGGCGTAATGATAAACTGCGTTTCACTGCCATCAGTGGTTACTCCAGACAGCTGTTATTGAACTATGACCGGCCCTATATTGACAAGGGGATGAAATGGGGGTTAAGCTTTGGAGTTTCGCTTGGCAGAAACCGGGAGATGAACTACAATACAGTGGATGATAAACAGGTGTTCCTAAAAGATGAAGGATACCTGCGGAAATTCGCGCGCGGCTATGCTGAAATATCTTACCGCAGAGCTATCCGCACAAGACACCGGCTCGGTCTTTCTTATGGTATGGAAGAAGTGGCGGATACGATCGTAAAACTGAATCCCAATTATTTTCCAGGTGGAAGGAACCGTATTGTTTTTCCTGAAATATATTATTACTTCAACTATTACAATCTTGACTATATACCCTATCCTACCAAGGGATATGCTGGAGAGATCGCTTTCAGCAAGAAAGGAATATTCAGCGACTTTAATTCATGGCAACTGGGTTTGAAAGGATCAGCCAACTGGCCGATCGGTAAAAAATCCTTTTTCAGCATGAATGCTTTTGGCACTATTAAACTTCCTTTCAAACAACCTTATTATAATCGCCGCTTGCTGGGTTATTCCGATATATTCATGCAGGGATATGAATATTATGTGGTGGATGGAGTGGCCGGGGGTTATTTAAAGGCATCGGTTACGAAACGGCTGTTTAATTTTAATTTCAATTTCAAGGGAACAAAGAAAATAGCACCGCTGCGTATTCCTATCAATATTTATGGCAGGATCTATGGCAACACCGGTTACATTTATGATCCGAATCCCGGCGAAAATTACCTGGGCAACAGGATGTTGTTCTCTTCAGGAATCGGGATTGATATTGTAACGATCTATGATTTTGTGTTTAAATTGGATTGGTCATTCAACCAGTTAGGGCAAAATGCGTTGTATTTTCATCGTCGCAGCATCTTTTGAGGACGCGAATGGAAGCGTATCTTTAATTACAATGTAATCGACCTGTAGTAAAGGTTCGAGTAAATTCGCGTAATTAGTGTTTATAAATGAAAGCAGCAATCTACAGCCGGGTACTGGATCAGGACCAAAAAGAAAATGTTCAGCTCTTTTTTGATGAGCTGATCAGGCAAAAGATAGACCCGGTGATTTTCCAGCATTATTTTGAGCAGATAAAAGATATCATCAACCTCCCGGCTAATACGACTACTTTTTCTTTATCAGAACACCTTACAAGGGACATAGAGTTTATTATCAGTCTTGGTGGTGACGGAACGCTGCTCGATACAGTGACTTTAGTACGGGATAAGCACATCTCTATTATGGGCATCAACTTTGGTCGCCTGGGTTTCCTGGCGGGCATAGGGCAGGATGAAATAAAGATAGCTGTGCAGGCGATCGCCAAGCGCGCGTTTATTATAGACAAACGGACCATGATCCATCTTGATGCCGATCTGCCTTTGTTTGGTAATGTGCCTTATGCATTGAATGAATTTGCCCTTCACAAACGCGATACTGCTGCGATGATCAAGATACACACGTATCTCAATGGTGAGTTTCTTAATACCTACTGGGCTGATGGTCTTATTGTGGCTACACCTACCGGTTCAACAGGCTACTCCCTCAGCTGCGGCGGGCCGGTGGTTTTCCCGGATTCAGGCAGTTTTGTGATCACGCCGGTAGCTCCCCACAACCTGAATGTCCGCCCTATCATTGTGCCGGACGACAATGTGATCTCTTTCGAAGTAGAAAGCCGCTCAGAGAATATTATCTGTGCGCTTGACTCACGCCGGGAGATCGTTGGAAAAAATGTTTCCCTGGCCGTAAGAAAGGAAACCTTCTCCATCAACCTGTTACGTTTGGGCGAAAACAGCTTTTTGCAAACCCTCCAGAATAAGCTAACCTGGGGCCTCGATAAGAGAAATTAATTACTGTGCAGGATAAAAGAAAATGTTTATTTTTCCGTTCTTTTTAAGCCCCCAATTCTAAGGAAAACCCCCAGACAGAGCCAGGACACGCACTATGATAGAATAATTTTATCACCGTCGGACTGTGCCGCTGTAGTAAAATTATTCCGAACATTATTTATCCGGACATGTTGAAAAAGCTCTCATTATTAGTACTCCTGGCCGTAGGTATTTTCCTGGTGCCCACCCGTATCCATGCACAGGATGCCATTGTTCAGGAAGGTGAATTTGGCGTTGGCCTCGGCGCCGGCCATTATTTCGGCGATCTGAACACCCGCTCTTCACTGAACCGCCCAAAGATGGCGGCCACCGTTTTTTTCCGTAAAAATTTCAATAACTATATAGCGGCACGTATCGGTGCATCCTTTGCCCGGCTTGGTTATTCCGATAAGTATAACACCAAGAACGAATACATGTATCGCCGCAACCTCAGCTTCAATTCCAATGTATGGGAGCTGGCATTACAGGGAGATTTTAATTTCTTCCGCTTTATGCCCGGGGAAGCAGAATACAGTTTTACCCCTTATGTTACCCTTGGTATAGGCGTATTCAGTTATGATCCTTTTGCTTACCTGCGTGGGGAGAAAGTTTATTTAAGACCATTGGGCACAGAGGGGCAGGGAAGCGCGCTTTATCCTGACCGCAAGCAATACAGCACCATGGCCATCAGCATTCCCTTTGGCGCAGGTGTGAAATATGCGCTCAATGAAAGGTTCAATATCGGTTTTGAAGTATTATACCGGTTTACCAATACAGATTATCTCGATGATGTAAGCACTACTTATGTCAGCCCCGAAGCATTTCCTGCCAATCCCGATGGCACTCCTTCACAAGCCCTGCTGCTGAGCGACAGGTCGTATGAGCTCGGTCAGTCTATCGGCATCCCCGGACGGCAAAGAGGCAACAGCAAGCAAAAAGATCATTTTGTAACAGCAATGGTGCATCTGACTTTCAACCTGCAGTCGTACAGATGCCCTACGGCAAATTGATGCGATTGATCGATCGCCGAGGTTCGATCGCCGAGTGGCCGATGGTCTCTTCTGCTGTCGTTTCGGTCATCGAACATCGGCAATCGGCCAACGAACATTGCTCCAAATCCGGTACCTTTGCTGCCCTAATCTACCAGACATAAAGAAAAACAAGGATGTCAGCGCTATTGCAAAAAATTGATAAGGACCGGTTGCCCAGGCATATCGCCATCATTATGGATGGAAATGGACGTTGGGCCCAGGAACAGGGTCAGGACCGGCTTTATGGGCATTTTCACGGCGTGGAAAGCGTCCGCAATATTGTAGAAGGCTGCGCAGAATTGGGTATTGGTTATCTTACTCTTTATGCTTTTTCCACGGAGAACTGGGACCGTCCGGAATATGAAGTGATCGGACTCATGGAGTTACTGGTCACTACCATCCGCAAGGAAGTGGAAAGCCTTCATAAAAATAATATCCGGCTTCACGTGATAGGCGATATGAATATGTTGCCCGATTACGCCAGGCAGGAACTGCAGGAAGCACTGGATTTTACCAAACAAAATACCGGGCTGAACCTGATCATGGCGCTTAGCTACAGCGGCCGCTGGGAATTGCTGAACGCAGTGAAAAATATCGCATTTGAAGTAAAAACCGGTAAGCTCGAAGTGGAAGCGATCAATGAGCAAACCTTACAAAAGTTCCTGGCTACCAGCGACTTCCCTGATCCTGAACTGATGATCCGGACCAGTGGGGAGTTTCGTATCAGCAATTTTTTACTCTATCAACTGGCCTATGCTGAATTGTATTTTACACATGTACGCTGGCCGGATTTCCGTAAAGAAAATTTATATGAGGCTATCCTCGATTACCAGGGCAGGGAAAGACGTTTTGGAAAAACAAGTGCACAGGTGGAGGACAAGGTAAATGGCTAATGGACGGGTTAGAATGCGGAGTCGTCGAGTTTTCTTGAAGACTGCGTTCATGGCTTGTTTCCGGCATTTTCTTTAACAAAGACTTTCGATTTTTACCGTTAATTTGCCGCCCAACCAGGTTTTGGCTTAATTAACAGAGTACAAACCATAAACTATTTGCATTCCCGCACTTGATGCGGGATCAGACTGACTTGAAAAATCAACCATGCAACGAATTTCACTCCGGATCTGTGCTTTATTGGTAATAGCGTTTGCGGCAGTACTCTCGGTACAAGCCCAGGATACTACTAAACCTACATCTGTTGACCCCAAAATCCTTGAATGGGAAAATGCCCGCATTCCCAAGGAATATAAAATCTCCAGCGTAGCCATCACCGGTATCAAACACCTGGACACTTCTATTGTGTTGTCCATTTCCGGTATACAGGCAGGCGATAAGTTCATGCACCCCGGCAGCGACATCTTCTCCAAAGCTATAGCTAACATGTGGCGGCAGAAATTGT
Source organism: uncultured Chitinophagaceae bacterium (assembly GCA_965990355.1). Taxonomy (GTDB): domain Bacteria; phylum Bacteroidota; class Bacteroidia; order Chitinophagales; family Chitinophagaceae; genus Terrimonas_A. The sequence continues at coordinate 3,177 of CBHEUU010000207.1, read as the reverse complement.
TCTCTGGTGTGCAGATTTATGTGACAAATATCCAGGACGATAATATAAGCATTGAGATCAATGTAGTGGAACGTCCCCGCCTCGGCAATTTTAAATTCATCGGCATTAAAAAATCAGATGCGGAAGAATTACAAGGAAAGATCGGCCTCACCAAGCAAACGATCATCACTGAAAACATCCGCCGTAACGTAAGAGAGATCACCACCAAATTCTACCAGGATAAAGGTTTCCAGAATATCAAAATACGCATTGATGAAAAACCGGACGCTTCCTATGCCAACTCGAATTCAATGATGATCTATGTTGACAAAGGCAAGAAAGTACGCATTGATGAAGTCAATTTCTACGGCAATGAAGAAGTGGATGGGCTTAAGCTGAAAAAGCAAATGAAGGGTACCAAGGAAATGAGCAAGCTCACGCTGAATCCTTCCAAGTACCAGGGACCTTATGGGCCTTCTGCCAATAAACTGAGTTTTAAGGAATATGTTAAGGACTGGGGTTTTCTTTCACTGAGCAAGACCAAGAGAGTGCTGGATCCTTATTTCCGCTTCAAGCTATTCAGCTCCGCTAAATTCAATCCCACCAAATACGAAGAAGACAAAGAGAAGATCGTTAAATATTATAACTCACTCGGCTATCGTGATGCGCAGATTGCAGAAGATACATTGGTGACAGATACGTCCAATGCGCGCATATACGTGAACGTTAAAGTGAACGAAGGAAGGAAATACTATTTCGGCAACATTACCTGGAAAGGAAATGCCAAATACCCCGATTCTTTATTGAACGCAATTCTTGGCATCCATAAAGGAGATATTTATAACCTCGACATTTTGAACAGGCGCCTGGGTAAAGAAATGACACAGGAAGGTGGTGATATCAGTGGCTATTACCAGGATGATGGATATCTCTTCTTCCGTGTGGAGCCGGTGGAAACAGCGGTATATAATGATACGATCGATCACGAGATCCGTATCACCGAAGGTCCGCAGGCCAGGATCAAAAACGTTACCATTGCAGGTAATGAAAGAACAAAGGATCACGTAATCCGCCGTGAGTTAAGAACAATGCCCGGTGAATTGTTCAGCCGTACGGACCTAATCCGTTCCCAACGTGAGTTGAGCAACCTGAATTATTTCAACCAGGAAACCATTAACCCTGGTGTGGTGCCCAATGCCGAAGACGGTACAGTGGATATCAACTGGAAAGTGGAAGAAAAATCATCTGACCAATTGGAGCTTTCTGCCGGTTGGGGTGGTGGTATCGGTTTGACCGGAACACTGGGTGTAACCTTCAACAACTTCTCTATTAGAAATATCTGGAAGAAATCAGCCTGGGACCCATTGCCTACCGGTGATGGTCAGAAGCTGAGCTTGCGTGTTCAATCCAATGGACGAGCATTCCGTTCCTATAACTTCTCTTTCACCGAACCATGGTTGGGTGGTAAGAAAAGGAATTCATTAACGGTGTCGTATAACAACAGTAAGTACTCCAACGCTTTTGATCCGTACACAGGACAGATAGATCAGAAAAGATCTGATACAAACTATTTAAAAGTAAACGGGTTCTCCGTTGCGTTGGGTAAACAATTGAAATGGCCTGATGACTATTTCAGCCTTGTATACTCCATCAACTTTACGCAGTATATCCGTAAGAACTACGCCATCTTTGAAGGTGTGGGTGCTACAGGCCGTTCCAATAACCTGAGCTTTAAGATTGCATTGCAGCGTTCTTCAGTGTTTGATCCGATCTTCCCAAGAAGCGGTTCCAATATTATGGCGAGTGTGCAGTTCACGCCACCCTATTCATTATTCAACCCGGACCTGGTTGACTCCAAGGACCCGTATAAAAATCCCGAATACCATAAATGGCGTTTCAATGCAGAATGGTATGTTCCTATCGGCCGCCCAACAGGTGCTGATAAAAACCGCCAGTTTGTGTTGAAGATGGCAGCGAAATATGGTTTTATGGGCCGTTACAACAACAAGCTGGATTACTCACCATTTGAACGCTTCCAGGTGGGTGATGCGGGCCTGACCAACAACTATGGTTTATTGGGTTATGATATCATTGCGCATCGTGGGTACCCGGTTTATCAAACCTCAGATCCTACAGTGAACCCGGATAACAGTAATACTGCTTCTCGCTTCTTTACCATATTCAACAAGTATCAGTTGGAATTGCGTTACCCGTTAGTGACCAATCCCGGAAGTACTATCTATGGTCTTACATTCTTTGAAGCGGCCAATGGCTGGTATGATTACAAAGACTATAACCCCTTCCGTCTGCGTCGCAGTGTAGGTGTGGGTATGAGGTTCTTCCTGCCAATGTTTGGTTTGCTTGGATTTGACTATGGTATTGGTCTCGACCGTATGCAACCTGGCCAGGGACTTAAAAATGCATCCAGGTTTACCTTTATGCTGGGCTTTGAACCGGAATAATTCAGCCATTCAAAAAACCTTACATACCATGAAGAAGATCATTTTAATTGCAGTAATTGCCCTGATGGGCAGCCTGGGCGCATTTGCTCAGAAATATGCCATTATCGATACACGTTTTATCCTTGATAAAATGCCTGAATATAAAGCGGCGCAGCAGCAGCTGGATAATATCGCACAGGAATGGCAAAAGGATATTGATGCAAGACAGGTAAAGCTGGATCAATTGTATAAAAATTATGATGCAGAACAGGTAATGCTGAGCGATGATTTGAAGAAAAAACGCCAGGACCAGCTTTTTGTAACCGAGAAGGAACTGCGCGACCTTCAGCGCCAAAGGTTTGGTTTTGAGGGAGATCTGTTTAAAAAAAGACAGGAACTCATTAAACCCATACAGGACAAGGTGTACAATGCTGTGCAGAAAATCTCTTCCGCGCGCGGATATGATTTTGTGCTGGATAAAAGTGAAGGAATTACCATTATATTTGCCGACCCCAAACTGGACAAGAGTGAGGATGTGCTGAAGGAATTGGGGATCCGCAGTTAAACAGCGGCATTGTTAAAAAAAATAGAACGGGCAACTTTTTATCACTTTATATTATCTGTTAAGAACAAAAATTGACAAAGCCTCTGAAAGAGGGTAAAGAAAAAAACTACCATGAAAAAATTGAAAGTATTAGTAGCGGCGGTTTGCTTGGTGTTGGTAACCAATGTTTCCCAGGCACAAACAAAAATCGGC
>CBHEUU010000206.1:0-7650 GCA_965990355.1 uncultured Chitinophagaceae bacterium | reverse complement strand
ATATTTATTATATATATTTATATATGTGCAGAGTTATAAATAAAATTTTTTTTTTTACACAAAAAGTTTTTCATTATTAAATATAAAAACAGTGTAATTATTAAGCGACTCCTATGGTAAAGAAATGGTGATAAGTGAATTGACCAGGATTAATCATGGAATACTGGCATAATGGAGGTTTACAGGTTATCAAGGGAAAAGTTTGCCAGTACCTTATCCGGGAAAGGTGCTGCCATTAAAGGCGCAAGATGGAATTCAGTTGGGGTTGAATTAATCTATACAGCAGGTAACAGATCATTGGCAATGGCAGAGGTTGCCGTTCATTTTAGTCTGGCCACACTTCCCAGCGACTATGTAATGATATCCATTTTTATCCCGGATGATATCTCGTTACTAAAACTTAATGTAGCTGATCTACCAGCAGACTGGAACACATTCCCCCACCCGTCATCAACCCAGATAATCGGTGATAAATTTGTTGCAGAAAATAAATATTGTGTGCTCCAGATCCCTTCCTCAGTTACACAGGGTGATTACAATTTACTTATCAATCCTAACCACCCTGATTTTAAAAAAGTAAAGATCATTGCTACTGAAAAATTTCCTTTTGATAAAAGGATCTTTAAATAAGACGCAAACATGATGCGTCTATTGTCCCGCGATGGCTTTTGCCAAACAACCTACTATCCTCTTCCCTATTTGCCCTTCCACATCAAGGTTAGGATTGTAGATAGTTACGCTGATCCCGGTTACTTTTCCTGTCGCTAATAATCCGTCTATTAAAAATATCACTTCCTCAAATTCCAGCCCTCCGGGAAGCCGGTAATCCACGGCGGGATTGATTTCATCAGACAAAACATCTGTATCAAAATGCAGCCAGAGCTTGTCAACCTCGAGGGTGGTTATATGATCATGAATCTTCCTGGCTGTTTGTTGTATACCATATTGCCTGATCTCATTCAATCCGTAGCAGGCAATGCTCGTCTTTCTTATATCTTCTGAGCCATATTTTTCGGTTTCCTCCTGGTCACGCTGGCCAATATGAATAACATTTTTATCAAGAACATACGGTTTGAGGTTATTTATATTGGTGAGCAATTCCGGGCCACGACCTGTAACAATCGCCAGATCCATATCGGCAACTTCACCTGTAAGCGATTTTTGGGGTTGATAGAAATCTGCATGTGCATCTATAAAAATAAGTCCGCAAGCCATCTTTGCCTTGAGTGCTGGCGTTATTCCCAGCAGGATGCTGCAGTCTCCACCTAGTACTAAAGGGAAACGACCTTCTTCAATAACCTTCAATAAAGCCACACCCAAACTGAAAGAAAAATCTTTTATTGCCTTTGCATTGAGGCACTGTGTTGCAATGTCTCTTACCGGGCTACGTTGGTGGTTAAGAACAGGAACATGAACTACAGGATAATCCGATTTAACCAGTTGTTTTAAACCAGCCTGCAAAAATGTTTCGGCCAGGCGGTCAACTCCATCAGATTGCAACCCAAGTGTGGATGGGGCGGAAACTATTTGAACTTTCATTGTTTCAGGCAACACGCTGGTATTGTTTATCTACAACTCCAACAAAATCCTTTCCAATCCTTTTTCAAAAAAGTGTTACTAAAAATAATTGTCTACTTTACAATAATTCTGAAGAAATCTTCCTACCTTTTCTCTGCTGTGCAACCTTAACGATTATGAACTACCGATTGCTTGATGATGAAATACTGCTGAAATTTCTGCGGATCAGCGATGATCTCGCCTTTAAAGAAATTTATTTGCGTTATTGGAAACGCCTCTACTATTCGGTACTTAATAAGATTAATAACAAGGAAATAGCTGAGGACATTGTACAGGGCGTATTTACAGATCTCTGGGAAAAAAGAGAAACAAGTTCCATCCAGGTTTTACATGCTTATCTTGACGCTTCTGTAAAGTACAGGGTGATCAACTATATTAATGCTGTCATCTCACAAAAAAAGCATCTGTCCCACTTCAGGGAAAAACAAAAAACAGAAGAAGCCAATACAGACCTGCTCCTGCTGGTGCAGGAATTAAATACAGGTATTGATAAGGCCCTTAACCAACTGCCCCAAAAGACCCAAACGATCTTCCGTTTAAGCAGGTTTGAACAACACTCCAATAAGGAAATCTCCAGGATCATGGACCTCTCTGAAAAAGCAGTTGAATATCACATCAGCCAGTCCCTGAAAAGTTTACGCTTTTACCTCAAAGATTTCGTGCAGGTAGACCTCATACTTCTGCTGCTTCTCGCATTTTTATAAAAAAAATCACTTTGGGTTTAGGGTAACCCTGCTCTTAACTGACTATTAAATATAGCGATCAACCATTTATTATGGACCGTAAAGCATTCCGGCACTTACTGAAAAGATATTTAGACAACTCATGTACTGATGACGAAAAGAGAATTATTGATCATTGGTATGAGCTCCTGGATAAGGAACATACCGTGCTATCAGACAGTGAGATAGCTGAGATAGAAGAGCGGCTTTGGAGTAAAATTCAATCCACGGCAATCACTGATATTTCCGTGGAACCATTGAAGAAAAACAGGATCAGTTGGTGGAAATACGCTGCTGCTGCTGTGCTCATTGGAATTGTCGCTTTGACTGTTATGGGTGTTTCCCGGAACAAAAAGGAAACTTCCTCAAATGAATCGCTGATTGCCCTGAAAGTGAAAGAAGGTTTTTTGCAGGAAGCGAACAGCAGCGATACGGTAAAAAAATTAAAGCTGGAAGACGGAAGCTGCGTAATGATGTATCCGGGTTCCAAACTGGCTTTCCCCGATCATTTCGCTCTTCATAAAAGAGAAGTTTACCTTGAAGGCGATGCTTTTTTTACCGTCAGTAAAAATGAAAACCGGCCCTTTTTCGTATACAATAATCAAATTGTGACCCAGGTACTTGGAACAAGTTTCGGGATTCACAAGAAAAATGATCAGGTTGAGGTTGCCGTAAAAACAGGAAGAGTAGCCGTGTATGAAAACAAAGATCAGATTGATCTCAATGAAGTTCAACGGAAATCAAATGGTGTTATCATTACTCCCAACCAGAAGGTTACCTATTACCAGCACGAAAGACATTTTGTTACCGCACTGGTTGATCAACCTGTACCCGTTCCTAAAGAATCAGGCTCAGAGATTGCTGAAACCCGTTTCAATTACAAGGAAACACCGCTCTGTAAGGTCTTTGAAGATCTTGAAAAAACATATGAGCTGGAAATTTTTCTGGAAAACAAAAAAATAGAAACCTGTCTGTTTACAGGGGACCTGAACGGTCAAACCCTGTTCAATAAACTTGAAAGTATTTGCCTTGTTTTCAACGCCACTTATGAAATAAAAGGGACTAAAATTTTATTAAATGGCGGCAAAGAATGTACTTAAATATTGATTGCTTAATAACTCAAAAACTGCTGTATGATAAATCCTCCTACTTAGAATCCCTGAAATAGAAAAGCCGGTAATATTCACGGTATTACCAGCTTTATTACAACCGGTTAAGGTTGGGTTTTGCCCGATCAGTCTATTAATGTTCAAAACCTACACAATTTATGAAAAAAAGGCCACTTATTGCTCTAATACAAATGGCAATGAGATTAATGATTGCTCAAATATTAGTTATTACTTCTGTTCTCACCTCCTATGCCGGAGATGCCCGGGGCCAGGATGCTTTAGACAAAAAAATTTCGATCAACGTTACGAATACTGAACTGAAAACTGTACTTGAAAAAGTACAGGTCATGGTTGATGCGAAATTTGTTTTCAGCCCAACGATCATCAATGTTAAAAGGAAATTGAGTTTCTCCATCCAGGATAAAACGGTTGCTGAACTTTTGAAAAACATAGTGCAGCCGCTGGGAATTAATTACAAAGCGGTTGGCAACCTCATTATCCTGTACGATGCAAGGGATTCAGATGATGCCGTCAATATTTTAAAGCTTGATCAGCTCACACTCGTAAATACTGAAAAGAAATCAACCGACCGTGATGTTTCGGGTATAGTGCTGAATGAAAAAAAAGAACCTGTTGTCGGCGCATCCGTACAAATAGAAGGAACAAGCATTGGCACCCTGACAGATGCGAACGGAAGATTTCAGTTATCCATTCCTGGCAATAGAACCGCCTCACTGGTTATTTCTTCTGTTGGCTATCAAAGTCAAACTGTGGAAGTAAATGCCAGTACTGCTTCAGTAAACATAACAATGACTACCAACATCAGTGGCTTAAACGAGGTGGTAGTAATCGGTTATGGTACACAACGGAAAGGTGATGTTACCAGCTCCGTTGCTTCCGTTAAAGCGGCAAACTTTGTGAAAGGAGCCGTAAGGGATGCAGGCCAGTTGATACAGGGCAAGGTTGCCGGGTTAACAGTAGTGAATCCAAGCGGTGACCCGACAGGGTCAACCCAGATCATTCTGAGAGGGCAATCAACCTTAATGGGAGTCAACCAGAATCCGCTGGTACTTATCGACGGTGTGCCCGGTGATCTGCGAATGATAACACCCCAGGATATCGAATCCGTGGATGTATTAAAGGATGGTTCAGCTGCTGCCATTTATGGAACACGTGGTACCAATGGCGTTATTTTTATTACTACCAAAAGAGCCAGTGCCAACAATCGGACTTCTGTTGAATATGGTACTTTCTTAAGTATTCAAACCATTGCCCGTAAACTGGATATGTCAACTGCTGCCGATATGAGAGCTCAGATTGCTGCAGGTCTCAGGCAGAATCAGTTGATCGATCAGGGATCAAGCACAGATTGGCTTAAAGAAATCAGCCGCACACCCGTTTCACAGGACCATAACCTTACCATTCGTGGTGGCAATGCCACTACCAATTACCTGGCAAGCCTCAATTATGATAATGCACAGGGCCTGTTCCTGAAATCCTATAATCAGATTTTTTCCGGCAGGTTTGATATGAATCACAGCATGTTCGACAATAAGGTTAAGATAAATGTAAATGCATTCAGTTCTTCAAGAAAACTGAATGGCTTTGGTACGGGAGTTTATTTACAAGCTTTACGTCAAAACCCAACAGCACCAGTTAAAAATGCGGATGGCACATGGTTCCAGGAGCTGACCAAATTTGAATATCAAAACCCCATGTCCGATCTCATGGAAAGTGATGGAGAAACCAATGAAGTGCTCACGCGGTTCAATGGATCAGTTTCTTTTCTACCTGTTAAAGGATTACGGCTCTCTTCGCTTTTCTCTTATTCAAAATGGATGCAGAAATATGGTTATGCAGAAACCAAACAACACGCGTCCACCTTGCGCGATAACAGGAATGGATATGCAAGAGAAGGAGGTGCCGAATCAATTGACCGCTTAATGGAACTGACCGCTGAATACTCAAAATCCTTCGGGGATCATAATTTCACTGTTTTAGGTGGCTACAGCTACCAGGAAAATGATTACTCCAATCACTACATGGAGAACTGGGATTTTCCAACGGATATTTTCAGCTGGCATAATATCAGCTTGGGAAGAGCGATCAGCAGCGGCGATTATGTAAATCTTATCCGGAATTTTAAATCTGAAACCAATTTGATCGGCTTCTTCGGCAGGCTTACTTATAACTATGATCAGAAATACCTGCTGATGGCCAGTATCCGCAGGGAAGCGGCCAGTCAGTTGTGGGGTACTAATAATAAATGGGGCCTGTTTCCTGCTGTTTCCGCAGGCTGGAGGATCAGCCGCGAATCCTTTATGGCCAATCAGAAATTTTTCACCGATTTGAAACTCCGGGTAGGTTATGGCGTTACGGGTTCACAACCTTCTGATCCATTCCGTGGGGTCGCATTATTAGGCTATGGTGGTTTTGTATTGTCAGACGGTGTATGGATCCAAACCCTGGTGCCTACTCAAAATGCCAATCCCGATTTGAAATGGGAAGAAAAACGGGAAACAAATATTGGCCTTGACTTCAGCATCCTGAATGGAAAAGTAAGCGGAAGTGTTGACCTGTACAACCGTCAGATCCATAACCTTCTGTATTTATTTGAAGTGCCAAGTCCTCCGAATCTTTACAACCGCACACTTGCCAATGTCGGTACCCTGGAAAATAAAGGGATAGAAGTTGCAGTTAATTTTATCCCGATAAAGAACAATAATTTCCAGTGGAATTCAACCGTCAATTTTTCAACCAACTCCAATAAGCTGAAAAGCCTTTCCAACGATCTTTATAAAACATCAACAGACTATATACGCGTGGGTGCATTGTTCCCTCCTATCCAGACCTTTTCCCATTTGCTGAAAGTAGGTCAGTCTGTTGGTGATTTCTACGGCTATAAAGTGATCGGTGTTGGCAGTGATCCGGCTGATGTGGCAAATTATGGACAATGGATCTATGAAGGCAGGGATGGCAAACCGGTAAACTATTCAGATTTCACTCATTCGTTTGAAGACAAACAAGTAATGGGAAATGGCCTGCCGAAATATTACCTGGCCTGGAACAACAACTTCCAGTATAAGAACTGGGACCTCGCCATCACGCAAAGAGGAGCATTCAAATTCCAGGTATACAATCTTCAGAGAATGATGTTTGAGAACCCAACACAGGCACAATACAATCTTCTTAAAACTGCTTACGATCCGGTATTTGGAAAAGCAATATTAAAATCACCGGTTGAATACAATAGTTATTATGTGGAGAATGGCACTTTCTGGAAAATAGACAATATTACCCTGGCCTATAATTTCAAAAAAACAGGTATTAAATACATCCAGTCAGCACGGATTTATGTAGCCTCGCTCAACACATTTATTATTACGGGTTATAAGGGTATTGATCCGGAAGTCAGTTTGCGCAACGGAACTTCAACAGCACAATCCGGTGTAGTGCAAGTCCCAACTTCCGGTCTTGATCCCGGCATTGATTCTCCTTTCAAGTATCCAACCACCCGGACATTCAGCATTGGGCTTAACGTAACCTTTTAATCCTAATAACCAGAAAAATGAAAAAAATAAGATACTATATAATACCCGGGATCATAGCTATTTCTTTTGTCCCGCTGATCTTTTCGGCTTGCACCAAAGTGAAAGACAGTTCCTACAATCAAATCATCTCGAGTGAATTCACCCCAACAGAATCTGAGCTCCCTGCACTGGCTGGCGCTGCATATGTTGACTGGCGCGGCCTCCTCCTGCAATGGAATACGGTATACAGGGCTCAGGAAGTTTCAGGTGATGAAATGCTTACCCCTGCCCGTCCGAACGGATGGATCGATGGTGGTGTTTACCGCAGGATCCATGAACATAAATGGACCACAGAAGATGATGTTGTGATTAATATCTGGACAAGAGCCTACCAGGGAATTACCAATTGCAACCGTGTTATCTACCAGGTACAATCAGGTTCTATTCCCGTGGCTGCAAAAGATACAGCATCCCTGGTTGCTGAAATAAAGTTATTAAGAGCGTCTTACTATTGGATGTTGTGTGATATTTATGGGAATGTTCCTATCGTCGACAGATTTGACGTACCTGCTGGTTTTTTGCCTACGCAAAACACCAGGAAAGAAGTATATGATTTTATTGTGAATGATCTTATCGCCAATATTCCCAAGGTAACTGATGAAGTAAGTACAAAAACCTATGGTAAGTTTAATAAATGGGCAGGGCTTACAT
>CBHEUU010000205.1:0-7660 GCA_965990355.1 uncultured Chitinophagaceae bacterium | reverse complement strand
ATTAAACAGATCATTCCCTATGAGCGGCATTATATTATTGCCTGGGAAAAGAAAGGATGCCTGGTGGTAGACAAAAATTTTCAACCTTCCGGTTTTCTGCAAAAAGAAATAAATGCGCTTCGTGAATCACAGATCAATGCCATTCATACAGGCAGTGGAAAAATACTTTGGTTGGGCACAGATGGAAATGGCATGGCGAAGATCGCGCCGGTAAGCAAGCCTTTCACTTTAATCTCCAATGCAGATGCCGGCTTGCGCGACGATAAACAGGTGCGCACTTTTGAAAAAGTAGGTAATGAATTATGGGTAGGTACCAAGGGGAATGGCATACTTGCTATCCCATTTCCTGTCAATAAGAATGCAGAAAGCCATCGTTTTTTTACAGAAGCAAGCGGGCTTAGCAATAATGCAGTGTACGCCATCAGGCAGGTGAATGATGAATGGACTTATATCGGATCAGATGGTGACGGAGTGGCATTATATAACAACAGGAAAAAAAAGTTTTTCAACTGGAAACAGATCAAAGGCACTAATTCTTTTTTATTCCGGTCAGTCTATGCCATTTTACCTGATAATGATGGCTCTGTTTGGCTGGGCACCAGCGGTTATGGATTGATACATCTTCGCATAGAAGGGGAAATGCCTGCGCTTACTTATTTCAGGCAATACACTTTTGATGGTACAGAAAGTGGTCCCGCCAGTGATATCATTTTTTCTTTGACCAAAGATCATAAAGACAGGATCTGGGCTGGTTGCCGATATGGCGGCGTAAGCATCCTGGATAAAAGTACAGAACGCTTCACCACCATCCGTTCGGGCAATAGCGATACAAGCCTTTCGCATAATGATGTATTGTACATACTGGCCGACAGCCGACGGCAAATGTGGATCGGTACCAGTTACGGCCTCAACAAGATCGCAGATGATTTTGAAGGAAAATCTTTTCAACGTTTCACTACAGCACAGGGGCTTCCAAACAATACCATCCATGGCATTGCTGAAGACAGCCAGGGAATGATCTGGGTTAGTACCAACAATGGCCTGGCCCGGGTTATCCGCGGCTCCAATGATGTGATACGCTTCAGCGAAAATGATGGCCTGCAAAGCAATGAATTTTCAGATGGGGCCGTATGGAAAGGACCTGACGGTTCTTTGTTTTTCGGTGGCATCTATGGATTCAATTATTGTGAACCCTGGCGCATTCTTATCAATACAGCGCAACCCAACCTGCAGGTAACAGGTATTCAGCTGGGTGGTAAAAGCCCTGTGCCCGGTGGCTATATGGTATTTCGTCCCGATGCCACTAATTCTTCCGCTGAATACACATTGAGCAGGTACCACAACTATTTTGATCTTTCCATTAAAGCAATTGATTTTATCAATGCAGGTAAATCGGAGTATGCCTACAGGCTGGATGGATTTGATAAGAACTGGCATTTCCCCGGATCATCCGGCTATATTTCTTATGGCAACCTTCCTGCCGGTGATTATATATTAAAAGTGAAATGGTCAAATGGTGAAGGGCAATGGACACCTGAGGAAACGCTGATGTTGCTTACAGTGGAGCAATATCTCTGGCTTTCTCCTGCTGCCTTTCTCTTGTATTATGTGCTGGCAGTGATCTTTATTTATGTAGTGTACACTTACCGGAAGAGTAAGACGGATATGAAGCATAAACTGGAACTGGAATACAAGCTTCGCCTCAAAGAAGAAAAACTGCATGCGGAGAAACTGGATTTCTTTACCAATATCGCTCATGAGTTGCAAACACCATTAACCCTGATCATGGGAACGGTGGAGCATCAGCAACAACAGGCAAAGGATGATAGCAGGTCGGCCGGTGTATTATCACTGGTGCACCAGCAGGCATCCCGGTTGGCCTATCTCATCGAACAACTGATGGAATTCCGCAAAGCGGAAGAAGGACATCTCAAAGCACATTACCAGCCATTATCAGCTTCTGTTTTCCTGGGCAATATCGCCCGCCTCTTCATTCATTTCAGGGAATATAATAGCGTGGAATATGATTACGAGATAGAAGAGAATATTTTTATCAGCAGCGATCCTGATAAACTTGAAAAGATCATTTTCAATCTTCTTTCCAATGCATTTAAATATACATCGGCAGGAGAGAAGATCCATTTTCATGTATACCGCAACCAGGAAAAGAATGAAATGGAAATACTGGTGGCTAATTCCGGGCATAATATCCCGGCTGCGGAGATGGAGAAGTTGTTCGATAAATTTTTTACCGGCAATGCTTCCCGTGAAAAATTCAGTTCAGGGCTTGGACTTGCATTCACCCGGCAACTGGTGAGCCTGCTGGATGGAAAAATTACGGCTTACTGCAAAGACAACTGGGCCTGTTTTAAAGTAACCCTGCCGGTCGGCAATTATATAATACAGGAAACTGCTCCGAAACCATTGCAACCTTCTTTGCTGATCCGTACCATTGCGCAGGAACCTGCATCAAGGGATGCCGTGTCACCTACCGTTAATAATAAAGCGGCTTTACTGCAAAGCCTTGAGCAGGACGACCGGCCTATTATACTGATCGTGGAAGATGAAGCGCCGATCAGGCAGTTGCTGCGTAATCTTTTAGCGGATAAATATATTGTGTACGAAGCGTCCAATGGGAAAGAAGCGATCGCCTGCATGACCAACCTGATCCCGCATCTCATCATCAGTGACATTATGATGGAGGATATGAATGGGCTGGAGCTTTGCAAAAAAGTAAAGGACATACCTGATACATGTCACGTGCCCTTCCTGCTTCTTTCTGCACGTGGTTCAATTGATCAGCAGCATGAAGGGTATGAAGCCGGAGCGGATGCCTATCTTCCCAAACCATTCCATACGCAACACCTGCTTGGCCGGGTGCAGCAATTGCTGGAAAACAGGAAGAGGCTGCACGATTACTTCCGCAACAAAGCCATACCCGACAGTGAAGTGCCCCAGGGATTGAATGAAGAGGACAGAAAATTCCTGGAAGGATTACTGGCCGTGATTACTGCCGAGCTCAACAACGCTGAATTGGACAGCTCCCATCTCGAAACCAAAATGGCGATCAGCCGGATGCAACTGTACCGGAAAATTAAAACGATCTCCGGCATGACACCTGCGGAATTCATCCGTAACATCCGTTTGCAAAAAGCAGCGGAATTACTTGAAACAACCCGCTTCACTGTATCCGAAATTTTCTTTCAAACCGGTTTTAATAATCAATCTTACTTTTTCAGGGAGTTCAAAAAAAAATATCAATGCTCCCCAAATGAGTACCGTGCCACCCGCAAGGTTCCATTCGCATAATTCACGGTTATGTCCCCGTTGTCTAAAATGCTGATACTCATATTCGTAATCAGTTGTACAGTACTTTGGGATTATAGTACAGCAGCGTTTCATACCCTCATAGTTATCTTGATGAAAATTATTGCTATGAAACGATTGCTACAGTCATTGACCGCACTGTTCTGCGTGTTATTTTACCTTCCTGCCCTGGCTCAGCAAACCGTCACCGGTAAGGTAACGGATGATAAAGCGGCCCCGCTTCAGGGTGTTAACATTGTTCAGCAAAACACATCAAACGGAACATACACGGCAGCAGATGGGAGTTTTTCCCTGAAGCTGCAAGCCGGCTCGCCCTCCATTCTTGAAATAACGATGGTGGGTTTTGCCAAACAAACAATCACTTACGATGGTAGTCCACTATCCGTTTCGCTGGTGCCTTCTTCTACCGCGCTGGATGAAGTGGTGGTGGTGGGTTATGGCACCCAAAAGAAATCCACGCTTACCGGCGCTGTTTCTTCAGTGAAAGGAACAGAACTCGCCAAAACGCAGGCCGTGGATATCGGTACTGCCTTGCAGGGGCAGGCAGCCGGTGTGAATGTTACTTCACCCACAGGTGCTCCGGGTACCAATGCGGTTGTCCGTATCCGTGGCATTGGTTCATTGAATAATAATGAACCGCTTTATATAATTGATGGTATACAGGTGAACAGTGGCCTTACCACCATTTCGCCCAACGATATCGAAAGCATGGAAATATTAAAGGATGCATCTGCTGCAGCCATCTATGGTGCAAGGGCATCCAACGGTGTGATACTGGTGACTACCAAATCCGGTAAAGCAGGTAAAAGCACCGTCAGTGTGGATGCTTCGCTTGGTCTTGCCAATGCCATGGGCTTACCCAAAATGGTGAACACCTCACAGTTTATCGAATTGCAGAACGAAGCTTTTGCCAATGACGGCAGTGCCAGCCGCAATAATGATAATGCCGCCAACCTGCCGAATACAGACTGGCTGGATGTGATCTTCCGCCAGGCAATTACACAACGCTACAGTCTTGCATTCTCTGGCGGTACTGATAAAACGCGTTATTTTATTTCCGGCAATTATGTGAACCAGGATGGAACGATCGAATATTCCAATTTCAAACGGTATGGTTTGCGTTCCAATATTACTTCTGATGTAAAAAGCTGGTTAAGAGTTGGGGAAAACCTCAACTTCACTTATGAAAGCAATCAATATATCGGAGCTTCCGGTGATGGAGGCCGTCCCGGAAGTTTACCTGGTGTAGTGCGTTATGCACTCATCCGCCCCAATGCTATTCCCGTGTATGATCCTGCTACGGGTTTACTTACGGATCTTCCTCCGGCAGGCCTTTACCAAAATCCGAACCTGTATGGCGATGGAAAAAATCCCTTGGCTATTGCGCAATACCGCAACCGCACGGCCGATAGATACCGCATTCTGGGCAATGTGTTTGCAGAAGTAAAACCGGTAAAAGATATACGCCTGCGTACCAGTCTGGGTGTTGATTTCAATATACTGGAACAGCAGGCTTATAACGGACAAATACCAGGCGACAGAACGATCATGAACCCTAATGATAAAGGCGTGGATAAATACAGGAACCGCAGTAGTGCACTGACCTGGACAAACACTGCCAATTACACTCATCTCTTCAATGGTGTGCATGATGTATCTGTGCTGGCAGGTACAGAATATGTGAAAGAGATCACTGATTATTTCTCCGGCTTCCGCTCCGGTTATGATACAAGAACGGATGATAATGGCAGCCTGCAATATCTTGATTATGGTACGGGCACACAGGGCGTGAGTGGTACCAAGCAGGAATCAGCACTGATGTCGTATTTCGGCCGTATCGCTTATGCGTATGATAACCGTTATCTCTTATCTGCAACATTACGCGCTGATCAGTCATCCCGGTTCAGCAAGGCCAACCGCACCGGTTATTTCCCTTCTGTGTCTGCCGGCTGGAATATCATGCGGGAAAAATTTATGGATAATGTGAACTGGTTAAGTGAGCTGAAGCTCCGTGGAAGCTGGGGTAAACTCGGCAACCAGCAGATCGGTAATTATCCTTATGCAACTATTTACAGTACAAACAACGGCGTTCTCACTGTTTCATCACAAGGCAATCCTGATGTGAAATGGGAAGAAACAAAGCAAACAGATATCGGTTTGGATGGTGCTTTCCTGAAAGGAAGGGTCCGCTTTTCTGTGGATTGGTATAAAAGAAATACCAGCGATATCCTGATACAATTACCGGTTTCTTATACAACTGGCGATGCAGCGCCTCCTTATGTGAACGGAGCTGCTATGACCAATACGGGCTGGGATATATCACTGAATTATAACAAACAGGTAAAGGATGGTATATCATGGGATATCACGGCCAATATCACCACGCTGAAAAACGAAGTGACTTCTTTGTATAAAACAAAAGATCAGCTGATCAGTTCCGGTACTGGACAGATCTTATTGAAACCAGGTGAAGCCATCGGTTCATTCTATGGTTATACCACGGCCGGTATATTTCAGACTGCTGCTGATGTAACCAACTATGTGAACAAAGACGGCGATATGTATCAGCCTGCTGCCAAACCCGGTGATATCCGTTTTGCTGATATTAATAATGATGGCGTGATTGATGATAAGGATAGAGGCATTATCGGCCATGGTTTGCCTGATTTCCTTTATAGCCTGAATGCTACTCTTCGTTATAAACAATTTGATCTTACCTTGTTTTTTAATGGTGTGGCTGGCAATGATATTTATAATGAAGTGGACAATATCATCAATAGCTTCGACTCCCGCGGCTTCAATACCAAACAGGATTTTTATAATACCCGCTGGCATGGAGAAGGCACCAGCACCACTACACCGAGAGCCACTTTCCTTGATGGGAACAATAACCGCCGTACATCCAACCGCTATGTGGAAAATGGTTCTTACCTGCGTTTGAAAAATGCGATGATAGGATATAACCTTCCTGCAGGATGGATGAGCCGTGCTGGTTTCACACAGGCCCGCATATATGCCAGCATGCAAAACGTGTTTACGATCACCAAATACAAAGGCTTCGATCCTGAATTATATACGAATGATAACCTTGCCAATTATGGCGACCTGGGTGTTGGTATCGATATGGGAACATATCCTCCATCACGCACTTTCACTTTTGGTGTTCAACTCACTTTTTAATTAACGATTGACCGACCTACAATTTAATAATATGAAAAAGCTTATCTATATACTTACCGCTGCAACGTTGATGACTGCCTGCAGCAAAAAGCTGGACCTGCAACCGCAGGGCGTTCTTACCGAAGAAAATGTATTTAAACAACCCGGTGATTTTACATTGGCAGTGGACGCTGCTTATGAACCGTTGACCAACCGTTTCCGTGGCAACTGGGAATGGGATAATGGTGCGTCCATACCCCGCGAGTTCGTCGTAGGCGACCTCATGAGTGATGATGCCGTGAAAGGTGGAGGCGGCCTCGGCGATCAGGAAGATATGCGCCGTATGGAAACCTTTACCATTTTCCCTACCAATAATAATGTGCTGGGCATCTGGCGCTATAATTTCAAAGGAGTGAATGCGGCAAACACCGTGCTGGCACAGGATGGTTCTTCCATACCGGGACTGGATGCCAATGTCTGGAAAAGAATGAAAGGTGAAATGTTGTTCCTTCGCGCATTTTATTATTTCCGCCTTGTGCAGAATTTTGGCGGAGTGCCGTTGCTGATACCGGAAAAAGATATGACGGATAATACAGTCCGTGCTACCAAAGAGCAGGTGTATGACCAGATCCGCGAAGACCTGGACAATGCGGCAACTATGCTTGAGCCTTCTTATGATGCGGCCAATTATCAGCGTGCTACTACCGGCGCTGCATATGCACTGAAAGCAAAAACTTATTTATACCAGGGACAATGGCAGAGCTGTCTCGATGAAATTGCCAAAGTGGAAGCGTTGCCGTATAACCTGCTTCCCAAATTTGCCGATAACTTCAACGGAGTGGGAGAGCAGGGTGCTGAAAAAATATTTGTTGCACGTCATGATGCAGGACAAACGCCGCAAAAGGGATCCATCTTGAATGCAGTGTTTGGCAAGCAGGGATTTGGGTGGAACTTTAATCTTCCAACCGATAACCTGGTGGCAGAGTTTGAAGCTGGTGATCCCAGGCTGGGTGCAACTGTATTCAAAGCCGGCGATACCTGGTTTGACGGCACACCTTATAATGCGGCAACTTCCATTACAGGTTATAACGTAAGGAAATTTCTGTCCAACACGTCTCCTTCGGATGATGGCGGCATTGACTTTATCTATATCCGCTTTGCTGATGTGCTTTTA
>CBHEUU010000204.1:0-7683 GCA_965990355.1 uncultured Chitinophagaceae bacterium | reverse complement strand
CCCATTCCTGCACCTGTTAACTGGCACAACTGCAAATAATCTTTGCAACCTTCTTTTATTTTATTTATCAGGTTACCTTCTCCAACGTTATTACAACTGCAAACTAATTTGCCGATCACCGGATCCGCTACTTTGCCGGATCGCAACAATTGCAAACGTTTTTCACTCAACTCAATTTTGTTTTCTATCAGGTTGCGATACTCGAGGAACTCGCTTTTATCACCAATCAATATCGCTCCGATCAGCCTGTCATTATGGATGATACACTTCTTATAATACCTTTTTGCCTTATCAATAAATACCACTTCTTCATAAGCAGGATCATCAGGGCATTCAACCTCTCCCAAAGAACACAGGTCTGTTCCATGCATTTTCAAAATATTCATCAGCAAAGAGCCGGTATAATATTTTGAAATATCCCCATTCAGGTATCTCGCTACTATTTCAGCCTGCTGCTCTGCTGCAGCCGTTATGCCATACAAAAATCCTTTGAACTCAGCGATCTCTCCAATTGCAAAGATACTTTTATCATTTGTTTGCAGATATTCATCCACGACCACACCACGTTTACATTCTATACCACCCGCCCTGGCAATTTCAATATTCGGAACTGTGCCGATAGCAATAACGATTGCCTGCGCTTCAATAAGAAGGCCGCTTTTTAATCTTATGCCGCTGACCGTTTTATCGCCAAGGAAGCGCTCTATCTCATCATTATAATAAATATCAACACCTTTGGCAGTTAATTCTTCGTGCAATAACTGGCTTCCCAAAGGGTCAAGCTGACGGTCCATTAATCTTGAAATACGCTGCACAATCGTCACTTCCACATCCACTTCACGCAATGCTGCAGCTAATTCTATTCCCAGCAGGCCACCACCTACTATCACCACCTTTCCTTTCGATGGATCAACATGGTCCTTAAAATCATCCGCATCTGTTCTGCTGCGCATGGTGAATATCCCGTTCATCGGTGGCACATCACGCAGCATGGCAGCACGGCTACCGGTGGCCATCAATAAAACATCGTAGTGATGAGTATTGCCATTACTGTCCATAACGGTCTTAGTCTCTCTATCTATCTTTTCGATGCTTGTGCCCCTGTACAGTTTTATTTTGTATTCCTTTTCTTCAGCATCCGTCATCTTCACCAGGTTATCCCAGGGCAATACACCACTGATATAATCCGGCAAGAGCACCCGGTTATAAAACGGAAAATTTTCTTTGCTGAATACTGTTATCTCATCATCGGTATTTAATGCCCGGTAGCTTTTTACAAATCCGCATGCACCGGCACCGGCACCAATTACCACAATTTTCTGCTGTGGTTTTTTATACCGCCAAACCTGTACAGTCGAAAACTTAAAGTCCGGCTCTTTACTTTTCGGATCCACTAAATTGTTGGTCAGGTTATTGGCCCGGTTCAGATCGCTATTCAAAATTTTCCCCCAGTGCATCGGCAGAAAACAAACTCCTCTTTTTATATCATCTGAAAGCTTTGCTTTCACTCTTACATTTCCTCTTGCATTAAAAACTTCTACCACCACATTCTCTTCAATTCCCCGCTCTGCAGCATCTTCCGGATGTATTTCCAGGAATGCTTCTCCAATATGCTGCTTTAATTTATTCACCTTCCCGGTTTTACTCATCGTATGCCATTGATCACGGATACGGCCTGTGGTCAACACAAGTGGAAAATTCTCATTGGGTCTTTCTGATTCATTGGCATCAGGAAAAGAATGGATGATCGCTTTTTGCGATATAGTATGAAATTTTTTATCAGTAAATAATCTTGAAGTACCATAACCATTTATTTCCTTTGTATATGGCCATTGTACGCTGCGTTTTTCTTTCAGCATTTCATAGCTAAGCGCACTTATATCAATAGAAGTGCCTGTTGTTAACGCAGTATGTTCTTTATAGATCTCGCCTATGCTCTTAAAATCAAAACCCGGGAAACCCATCTTTTGTGCAAAACGGCAGATAATCTCCGCATCGGCTAATGCTTCGCCCGGGGCATCTACCACTTTGTTTAAGTAACTGATGCGGCGTTCGGCATTCGTCATGGTGCCTTCTTTCTCCAGCCAGGCGGCAGCAGGTAATACTACATCTGCATATTTTAATGTTTCCGGCTTATTGCTGACCTCCTGTACAACAACAAATTTTGCTTTTTTCAACCCCTCTTCTGCTACTCTTACATCAGGCAAACTGATAAGCGGGTTGGTACACAAGATCCAGATCGCTTTTAATTTCCCGGAATTCAACTCTTTAAACATTTCGGTGGCCGTCAATCCGGGTTTTGGCTGAATTGTTCCCAATGGAACCTGCCAGAATTTTTCCACTTCATTTCTATGCATTTCATTGGATAGATCCCGGTGGGCAGGTAATAAATTAGCAAGGCCGCCTACTTCCCTTCCTCCCATTGCATTGGGTTGCCCTGTTAACGAAAAAGGCCCTGAACCGGGCTTTCCAATATGCCCGGTGATCAGGTTAAGATTGATAAGGGAAAGATTCTTGTTCACGCCGATCACACTCTGGTTCAACCCCATCGTCCACATGGTAATAAACCCCTTTGCATTACCTATATAAGATGCAGCCAGGCGGATATCTTTTTCATCCACACCGCAAATAGCAGCGGCTTCAGCTACTGTTCTTTCAAAAACAGTTTCCCTGTATTTGTCAAATCCTTCTGTATGATCTTTTATAAAATTGATATCGATATTGCCTTCTTCAAGAAGGCAACGTCCGATGGCATGGTGTAGTGTAACATCTGTTCCCGGGTTTAATTGCAAATGAATATTGGCCATCGAACAGGTTTGCGTTCTGCGCGGGTCACTTACAATGATCTTTATATCCGGGTTTTTCTCCCGCGCTGCTTCCACCCTTCGCCATAAAATGGGATGACACCAGGCAGGATTAGCTCCGGCTACAAAAATGCAATCCGCCAGTTCCAGGTCGTCATAACTTACCGGCACGCTATCTTCACCTAAACTCATTTTATAGGCTACTACAGCAGAACTCATACACAACCTTGAGTTGGTATCGATATTATTGCTGCCGATAAATCCTTTTATCAGTTTGTTGACAACATAATACTCCTCGGTAAGACATTGCCCCGAAGCATAAAAAGCAACAGAGTCCGGGCCATACTTATCGATCAGCGTTTTAAAAACAGCCGCTGTCCGTTCCAGAGCAACATCCCATGAAACCCTTTGCCGTGGTTGATTTCGGTTATAACGCATTTCGGGATACAGCAGCCGGTCAGATGTATCCATCACCGTATAATGCAGGTTCATTCCTTTGCTGCAAAGCATGCCTTTGTTCACGGGATGGTTTTTGTCCCCTTCCACAGCAATCCGGCCCCGGGCATCTTTGTTTACAACAATGCCGCAGCCGACACCACAATAACAACAAGTTGTTGCAGCGCCTCCGGTACTGACCGGTTTTTTTGAGAACCCGTTTATCGAATTTGTATTTTCCAATCTTACAACTACGGTTATTAATTATTTGCCAGCACTGGTTCCAGCGTTGGTTTTATTTCTGCACTTGTTTTCTCTTTACTAAACCTGGTCAGCAGTATGATCACAGAAATAGCCACAACGATCACACCTATATAAGTGAAGGCTTCGAGATAAGTGATGCTTTTACTTTTGAATAGAAACGCGAATAGCATTCCGCCTACGATTCCACCTGCCCCAACAACGCCGCTTACCAGGCCAACATTCTTTTCATTAACAAATGGAGTGATAGCATAAGTGGTACCATTGGCCATTTTTAAAAACAAGGCAAAAACGATCATGGAAAATATAGCCATTCCAAATGAGTGGGAGGCGGCAAAAAAGATCAGCCCCAGTCCTTCTAATAATAAGACTGCAGCAAGCAATAAACCTTTCCCACGCATTCCATAGCGCTGACCCACTTTATCCGCAAAGATGCCACCGACAGCACGGGCAAAAATGTTCATGAACCCAAAAACGCCGGCATAAAAACCCGCACTGCTCTGGCTTAATTTATATTCCTGCACAAAATGAAGTGCGGCTACATTATCAAAAGTTATTTCCATTCCAAAACACGCAGCATACGCTAATGCCAGTGCCCATATTCTCCAATCCTTTAAAACAGAATAATCTGTTTTGGTTTTTACTTTTACTTCACGGTTTATTTCATCGTAGTTGCCTGCCGGTGTATCTTTTGTAAACCTGTAGTAAAAAAAAGCCATGATCAGCATCATCAATCCCGGAACGATCATAGCATATCTCCATGCTTCAGATTTTGTATAGCCAAATCCAACGATAGCAGCAAATATCAGCGGCATTATCATGTTAGTAATACCTCCACCCAGGTTGCCCCAACCGCCTGCTACTGCATTTGCCGTGCCTTTGATATTGGCAGCAAACATCATGGATGTATGGAATTGAGTGATCACAAAGGAGGCGCCAATAATACTGATGGCTAACCGGAACAATAAGAAGGAAGTGTAATCTTTTGCCAGGCCAACACACATTACAGGGATGGCGCCGATCAATAACAAGGCCGTGTATGTTTTCCGTGGGCCCCAGGTATCGCAAAGTCTCCCGATAAGCAGGCGGGCAATGATAGTTCCGGATACGGAAGCGATCACGATATTCCCGATCTGTGACTTATCAAGATGCAAATCTTCTTTGATTGCCGGCATAAGCGGCGCCAAACCAAACCATCCAAAAAAGCAGACAAAAAAAGTAATCCAGGTGATATGGAAGGTACGCATTTGAACTCCTTTGCCGGAGAACACATTCAATTTTGTAAGGGGTGCATTGGTAGAAGTCATAAACAGTAGGTTTAAAAGACAGAAATTGTTGTTGATTGTATGGCGGTAGGCCCAGTAGTTAAAATGGGATAGTCGTGGACTATTGTAATGCCACGGAGAGAGGAACCGGCAGGTTTAACTGCAAAAAATTCGCTTAACGGAGCGAGGCCGTATACCACTATCTTCATAATTAAATTGTTAGCTTGAAAACCAGAAGATTAGTGGCAGGCAATCGTATTATAAATAAATATATATAATATATTTATTCTAAATAAAATGTAATTGATATCTAATTCATGATCTATGTTATGAAATTAAGTCATTTTATTCAGTTTTTTGTCATTTTTTAAAATATTTATTTACATTATTAATAAATTATATTTAATATTAACTCTGTTATTGCTCCTCGTTCCCGGGAAGAGTGCAACTGCACAGGACTCAGCTGTCCCCAACTTTCGGCAAAAGCTCCAGGCGAATATTGAGACTGCGCAGGTAGTCGCGCTAGGAGAGGAAGGTCATGGTTATGAAACCTATAACCAGGCCAAAACAAAAATTCTCTCATTCCTGCGCAGTAAAATGGGTTACCGCAAACTGGTTGTTGAAAGCAGTTTTACCGAATGCATCATTAGCTATCTCACCAGTGGATCGCTGGAGCAGCGCTTGCAACACTTTATTTATCCTTTCTGGAATACGCGTTCGGTCCGTGATGGACTACAACCATTGTATGAAGAAGAAAAAAGAACAGGCGAACCTTCCATTTTTGGTTGTGATATCCAGGAAGATTGTCGCTATGTGTCGCTCGCCAGTTATTTACTTAGTAATGGATTGGTAAAAGAAAATAAAGACCAGTTGCTGTCCTGCGATTCCCTGCTCGCTTACTATATCGGGGAAAAGCCCGGCAGGCAGTATCCTTCGCTGCAGGAATATCAATTGCTGCTATCATACTATAAAGATGTACAAACAGAAATAGCCAGCAATCAACAGCTCTCCGGTCCTCAACAAAAACTATTATTACGCAGCATGGAAAACAGGCAATGGCTCTGCCATTATCTTACCATCAAAAGTGGGAAAGAAAGAATGCATTTCCGTGATAGCCTGATGGCAGAAAACGTGAACTGGCTTCGGAAAGAGCTATCCGGCTCTCCAACATTTATATTGTGGACAACCAACCTGCATGCCGCAGCCGCAAAAGCTGATAGCAGCCCACCCCAATGGTTGGGAGAAAGATTAAGCCGTCTGCTGGGAAAGAATTATTATCCTATTGCCTTTGAAAAGAAAAAAACATTTTCTTCCAAACATTATTCCCTGGATGATGAATGTTCTATTGCATTCGATTCGGATAGTTCCCCATTTTCTGCTACGGTTTATTGCAACAAACTTGTTAAGATCGCGAAGGAAGAATGGATTACCCCTTGTGAATGATGGAGCTAGTTTTCTGCCAGCATTTCTTCTATATCAGATGGGTACACGGCATCCAATACCTCACAATATGGATCATTTATACGATAGCCGGCTCCTAATAATAAACGCTTCGCTTCTTTAAAACAATTTTTCGCTTCCTCCTGCCGGTTGATCAACCTTAAAACGATACCCTTATAATACCAGGTCTCCACATATTTTTTATACTTGCTCATCTGGCTGTCAAGATCAGCTAATGCACCTGTATAATCTTTGTTCCTGATTTTTGTTACAGCTCTGTGCAGGTAATCAAATAAACCAATCGCGCTCATGCCCTCCCGGATATATATACTGTCTATCCCTTTGGCAAACCAGGTAAAAGCTTGTGAATAGTTTCCCAGTTCCCTTTCACAAAGCGCCATAACAACGTACAAGCTATAAGTTCCATCTCCGGTGTTGCCAGGATAAAAATTACTGATGGTGTCGTATCTTTTCAGATCTTCCAGGGCACCTTCATAATCTTTTAAAAACTTAAACCGGCACCATCCCCTGATACCTAAAAAAGCGCGTGGCTTCAACAGCACAGCCTGATCAATATATTTCCGCCAGGTTAAAAAATCACCCCGTTTCAGGTACGGCACACCAGCTTCACGCCAGGCTTCTGCATAACCCGGACACTCCTGGATGGCACTATCAAGATAAACCTGGCACATACGCGATCCCTGCGGATACTTAACCGCTGTATTATATAAACGGCATGCTCGTGCACAACTGCTGTCCGTAAACAGGCTGCAATTGGTTTGTGCTGTACTGATCATGCAGGTGCATGCCAGTAAGAGAATGAAAATGGCTTTCTTCATGGGCTTATACTTTCTATTTTACCGTTCCTGATTTTGAATACTATATGCTGATAGCTATCCAGTATATAATCACTATACTTAGCCGGCTGCCATCCTTTGATCTGTTTGGTAAGCTGCAGTAGCTGCCCGGATATTTTTTCACTGAAATGAAAAGCGTGGTAATTACTATCCAATTCAAACATCCTGAAGCGGCCTGTTTCGCCTTTGCAATTAATTATAAACCGGATGGTGATATAACCGGATTGATGAAGTGTATCAGATGGAGTAAAGCGGCTGGTAAGAAATTGCGTGATCTCTTTTTTATGATCCTTGTAATACGATGTAGTGCCGTAGTACTGAATGACACGTTGCGTATCGCAGATAATAAAACCAGGATCATCCTTCGAAGCATCAAATGATATATCACCTACATGTTCCGGGCGGTTTGATGCCAGAGGGGCTTGCTGGGAGCAGACATGGAGGCTGGCTGTAAAAAAGGCAAAGGCCAGGAGGCCTGTTCTTACCAGTAAGGAATTCTTCATACAGGAGCAGTTTGCCGGTTTGGTTTCAGGTAGAGATGAAAGGGGCCTTGCTTTGGTTGCACCGGCGATAACTGATTATTTTCCCCGGTTCATACGGGGTTATTCAAAAAGTATCTAA
>CBHEUU010000203.1:0-7683 GCA_965990355.1 uncultured Chitinophagaceae bacterium | reverse complement strand
TCACTGGGGTGAGGCTGGAACATTCACCAGTTTATCGTTATTTTATAGTATGTCGTTGTTCTCCCCCGGCCGTAAAACCGGCGCATTGCTCAGCATCATACTCATCGTAACCATCTGGGGCAGCGCCTCGGCGGTTACCAAACTTGCTGTGGAAAGCATTCCTCCTTATGTATTTGCTTTTTTACGTAACGTAGTAGCTGCAGCATGTCTCTTGCCTTATTATTTTATCAGGAAGAAAAATATGGCCCCATATCCACCACTACCCTGGAAAAAAGTGGTCTGGATGGGGCTAACGGGTATCACCTTCTTTTATTTATTTTTTAATCTCGCGCTTTATTACACCACTGCTGCTGCAGGCGCGCTCATCCAGGGGTTCATTCCTGTAGCGATCATACTACTGTCCATTTTGCTTTTAAAAGAAAAACTGAAACAAATACAAATAACCGGTATTCTTATTTCGGTAGCGGGAGTGATCATGATCGGGTTTGTAGGTTCATTCACCGGTGCGAGAAATGCTATTCTGGGAAACACCCTGATGATCTTTGCCGTTCTCTGCTGGGGGTTTTATACCATCATTTCAAAAAGCCTGCAACAACACGATGCTGTGCAGTTAACAGCTATAAGCACAACTATTGGAACAATTGGTTTATTACCTGCAGCAGCTTTTCAGCTGTGGCAGCAACCACAACCACAATGGCCCGCCATATCAATGAATGGATGGCTTTCGATTCTTTATCTTGGCATTTTCTCTTCAGCTATCTGCTATATTCTATACAATAAGGTGTTGAAAGTTTTATCCGGTGTGCAGGTGGGCAATTTTATGAACTTTGATCCTGTGGTAGGTGCGCTGATTGCCATTATTTTCCTTGGAGAAAGGGTTACTGTATGGCAGGTGATAGGAGGAGTGCTGGTATTGATAGGAGTGGCGTTAACAAGCCGGCGGGCATAAGACAGAGATCAATTCATATATCAAAAATCAGCATGTTTAATTTTTTCCTTTCCTGGCTGATTTTTCCCCACTAAGTTTTAAAAAAAGTTAGTTATTCTCCCGGAATTATAATATATTCGTGTACGTACCCGTAAATTTATTTGATTATTGTTTTTTTACTCTTATTGCCTGCTAAGCAGAATCCCCCATCTGCCTTAGTGATGGTAACTACGCTTGCCATAATGTTTATGGAACTGGTTTTAGCGAACGTCTTGCAGTGGCATCCATAATCTCCTGATGTATTCTTAATCGTTACATCCTGTTTTGAACAGGATGTGTATGGCATATTCATTCTTAAAATAGTACAGGACATGGAAAAGAAACCAGTCGTGGCCGCATTGCATCCATTGCAATCGCTCACTGCCGAAGAGATCTCTCAATTCGTTCAATTTATCCGCCAGGAGAAAAATCTTACTTATGCATCCACTCGTTTTATTTCTGTAACGTTGAAAGAACCGGCGAAAGAAATTGTTTATTCTTTCAAGCCCGGTGATAAGATCAGCAGAGCTGCATTTGGGGTATTGTATGATAGTCTTACCGGCACAACTTATGAAGCAACTGTATCACTTGGCGATAACCAGTTGTTAGCCTGGAAGAAACTCACCGGTGTGCAACCTACCATGACTGCTGATGAGCAGATTGAATGTGAGCAGGTAATCAAGAATGACCCGCTTTTTGCAGAAGCCCTAAAGAAGCATGGTATAGATCGCCCCGATTTAGTGATGATTGATATCTGGACCGCGGGCAACTATGGTTCGAAAGAAGAAGATACAGTGCGATTGGCCCGGCCTCTCTGTTTTGTTCGCAATGATGAAACAGACAATGGTTATGCCCGGCCTATTGAAGGGCTTCGTCCTGTAGTAGACCTGCAGCAAATGCGGTTGCTCCGCATAGAAGATTATGGCTTTACACCCTTGCCTCCCCAGGCGGGCAACTATCGTTCAGACAGGGTAACTACTTTCCGTACAGATATCAAACCTTTGGAGATCACACAACCTGAAGGGCCAAGCTTTTCTGTAAACGGGTACCAGGTTGACTGGCAGAAATGGAATTTCGTAATTGGCTTCAACTCACGCGAAGGATTGACATTGCATGCCCTTACTTATAATGACGATGGTAAAATAAGACCCGTTCTATACAGGGCATCACTCTCTGAAATGGTAGTGCCCTATGGCGATCCCACCGATACGCAAAAAAGAAAAAATGCTTTTGATACCGGTGAATATGGCATGGGGCAATGCGCGAACAGCCTTACCCTGGGTTGTGATTGCCTTGGCTATATCCACTATTTTGATGCAGTGATGAACAATAGCCGGGGTGAGATCATCACGATCACCAATGCCATCTGCATGCATGAAGAAGATTATGGCATTCTCTGGAAACATACCGATCGCCGCGATGGAAAAGCAGAAGTAAGAAGGTCAAGGCGTCTTGTGGTTTCCTCCATTTCTACGGTAGAGAATTACGAATACGGTTTCTTCTGGTATCTCTACCAGGATGGTAATATTCAATTTGAAATAAAACTCACCGGTATATTATCCCTCGGCGCATTGCCTCAAGGCATCAGACCTAAATACGGTAACCTCGTAGCTCCACAGTTGTATGCACCCAATCACCAGCATTTCTTTAATGTACGGCTCGATTTTGACCTGGATGGTACCAGCAATTCCGTGTATGAGCTGGATGTAGTAGCTGAAGAAGCAGGGCCTGATAATCCTTTTGCAAATGCGTTTTATGCTAAAAGCAGTCTGCTGGAAACAGAGAAGAAAGCAAAGCGGCAAATGAACCTTGCAACGGCACGCACCTGGAAGATCGTTAACCCTAAATCTAAAAATGCGCTGGGAGAACCTGTGGGTTACAAACTTATGCCGGGAGATAATTGTGTGCCTTATGCCAATGAGCAAACAAGCTGGTACCGTCGCGCAGGTTTTGTACAAAACCATCTTTGGGTTACACCTTATGCAGAAAATGAATTGTTTGCTGCAGGTGATTATCCTAACCAGCATAAAGGTGGTGATGGATTGATCAAATGGACAGAGCAGGACCGGAATGTATCAGACACAGACCTGGTGGTTTGGTATACCATGGGGCATACGCATATACCAAGGATTGAAGATTACCCGGTGATGCCAACTGCTTATATCGGGTTTCTGCTGAAACCAAATGGTTTCTTTAATCAAAACCCGGCCAATGATGTTCCTCCTTCAGAACCTAAGAAAAAAACAGGTGGCACCTGCTGTCATTGATATAATTCATTTTTAAATCATCAGTTATGAAGCAAACTGCTGCAACCACTACAATTCACCATCTGCTTCAGAGCGGGGCGAGGATTTTACTTGCCCTGCTTATCCTGTTATTGCCCAAATGCGGTTTATGCCTGGCGGTTTACCTGAACATGTTCAGCTTAATGGGCATATCCATTACCCGATACTTTCCTTATCTATTGCCTGCGCTCACCGGATTGTTGATACTAAACCTGGTGATAGGTTATGTAAAAGCACGAAAGATGAAGGATTATAAAGCGTGGGGGCTATCAGTAGCAGCTTCCGCATTGCTATTGCTTAATAAAACATGGTTGGAAATAGAATGGCTTTCGTGGGTAGCAGTTGCATTTCTCGTGATCGCTTCAGTGATGCAATTATGGCAATCAAGAAAAGTATGCAGCAGGGATTTATGGTAAATAAAAACGCCACGAACATTGCATTCATGGCGTTTTTATTTATTATCAACCGGAGACTGGGTCCTATGCTAAAACAGCGATCAGGCCTTTGATAATTGCTCCGGTCTTCACTGCTTCAAACACTCTCGACTCACTGCTTCCATGCTGCAATACAGATTGCTCATGAGAAGACACACACATTTCACAGCCATTCACTGAAGAAACCACGAGGCTCAGCAGCTCAAAGAATTCTTTACCAGTCACCGGGTTCATCATAATAGTCATTTTGATGCCGGCAGGTTGGTTATTATAAAAATCCTTTTGCATGAAATGGCGGAAGCGATAGAAAATATTGTTTGTATTCATCAGCGCTGTGCAGGCAATGACCTCTGCGATCTCTGCATCTGTAGCACCGGCTTCTTTCGCCAGATTGGTAAAGCTGTCTTGCAGCAGGGTGAACTTTTCATTTACTGCTACTGCCAGCGCAATCAGCAATGCTTCCTTCCGGTTGATGTATTGCGTGTTGTTCAACGCATTGCCAACATTGATCTTCAGATCCTTGATAAAGCGTGATTCCGCCTGCACCAAAGCCTGAACGTTGGCAGAAGGAATATAATTACCGATCTGCAGATCATTCAGCAGGTTGTTGAATGTTTCGTTTTGTATTACTAATGTTTCGCTCATGGTATACATTTAAATGATGGGGCCATTAGTTCAGGCTCAACTGTGTAGTCAGTGTTTCTTCGCCCTTCTTCCAGTTGCAGGGGCAGAGCTCATCTGTTTGCAGTGCATCCAGTACACGGATCACTTCCTGTACGTTGCGGCCAACACTCAGGTCGTTGATACTAACCCAGCGAACGATGCCCTGAGGGTCGATGATATAAGTAGCGCGGTAAGCGATCTTTTCTTCATTGTCAAGAATACCGAGTTCTTCAGCCAGTGATTTGGAAGTATCGGCCAGCATGGGGAATTTCAGATCGCGGAGATCAGCATGGTCTCTTCTCCAGGCAGCGTGCACAAACTCTGAATCGGTAGAGGCACCGATCAACACAGTGTCACGGTCAGAAAACTCACCAGCTTTTTTATTGAATTCAGCGATCTCGGTGGGGCAAACAAAAGTAAAATCTTTAGGCCACCAGAACATTACTGTCCATTTACCGTCTTTAGAAGCGAACTCATTAGTAAGTTCAACAAACTCTTTACCTTTTTCGATAGAACCTACTGCTTTCTTTTTGAATGAAGGAAACTGGCTTCCTACAGATAATACTCTGTTGCTCATGATTTGATTAATGATTGTTTTTAAAAAATAAAATATGTTAGCGGCAAAGCGGGTAACTGAAAGGGTTACTCGTTAGATGAGTGCAAATATATACTACTGGAATATAGGCTTTGATAATGATATTCTATAAGAGATAGATGTTATCTATATCGCATTACTCCACTATTCTCAGCTTTGCATAATTCAGCATGATCTTCTTCTCTCCATTATGCTCAAACTTTACCGTTGCAATCGGATTATGCGCTGCACCTTCCATTTTGACCACTTCCCCAAAACCAAATTTCTGATGCTCTACTTTTTGCCCTGCCTTTAAGGCCGATGTATCGCTGGCTACAAAATCACCCGAAGGTGTATGTTCTACTACCTTGGGATAAGGGCTTTGTGGTTTTAAATAAGAAGGAGCCTCCTCCTTTTTACCGGGAGGTGGTCCATATCTTTTTTCAGCCTGGCCTGCTGCGCCCCAGTTGTTGCCACTCATCCGTTGATAAGCTGTGAGTCCGGAAGAATTGGATCCGAATCCTGACTGATTACGGCTACCGCCACCGGCAAAACTCCGGTCAAGATATTGCTCCGGCAGTTCATCAATAAACCGGCTGGGTTCATTCTGCACCAGCGAACCAAATTTATAACGTGTATTGGCATAAGAGACCCAAAGGCGTTGCTTGGCCCTTGTGATCACTACATAGAATAATCTTCTTTCTTCTTCCAGTTCTTCACGTGTATTAATGCTCATGGCGTTGGGAAAAAGCATTTCCTCCAAGCCTGCGGCAAACACGCAACTGAACTCAAGGCCTTTAGCGGCGTGAATGGTCATCAGCTTTACCGTATCTGCATCAGGGTCTTTGTTATCTGCGTCAGTAAGCAGGGTGATCTGTTGCAGGTAAGAGCCCCGTGATTTGTCCACCACTTCCCCTTCTTCGTTGTCGGGGCTTTCTGTCCATTCCTTGATACTGTTCAATAATTCCTGGATGTTTTCATACCGTTGCACACCTTCTGTGCTTTTATCGTTGAACAGCTCTTTCACGATATTCGTTTGTTTGCCCACATGAAACGCCACTTCATAAGCATTCTGTTTTTGCAGCATGCTGGTAAAGCTTTTGATCATGGTCACAAACTCTTCGATCGCTTGCAATGTACCTGCCCTGAAGCCGTAAGCGGATGCATTTTCGAGCACATCCCACATGGAAATATTGTTTTCGTTAGCCAGCAGGATCGCTTTGTCAACCGTTGTTTTGCCGATACCACGTGCGGGATAGTTAATGATCCGTTTCAGCGATTCTTCATCGCGTGTATTCACCAGCAAACGGAGATAAGCTACCAAGTCTTTGATCTCCTTGCGTTGGTAGAAGCTCATGCCGCCGTAGATGGTATAGGCAATACCCATCCGGCGAAGGCTTTCCTCAAATGCACGGCTTTGTGCATTGGTGCGGTAAAGTATCGCAAAGTCTTTATTGTTGTAGTGATTCCGGAGTTTTTGTTCCTGGATGGTATCTGCCACAAATTTCCCTTCATCATTATCCGTCATCGTGCGCACCAGTTTGATCTTTTCGCCGGTTGCATTTTCTGTGAACAGCGTTTTCTCTATCTGGCCTTTATTGTTGCTGATCACTTCATTGGCAACTTTCAGGATGTTTTGTGTACTCCGGTAATTCTGCTCCAGCTTCACCACTTTCACCTCGTCATAATCTTTCTGGAACTGCAAAATGTTTTGAATGGTAGCGCCACGGAAAGAGTAGATGCTTTGTGCATCATCTCCCACTACACACACATTTTCATGCATAGCACCAAGCAATTTGATCACTTCATACTGGGCGGGGTTGGTATCCTGGTACTCATCAATCAGAATATATTTGAACTTGTGCTGGTATTTGCTGAGGCTTTCAGGAAAATTTTTCAGCAGTTCATAAAACTTCAACAACAGGTCATCAAAATCCATCGCGCCGTTCTTGAAACAGCGTTTTACATATGCATCATAGATCTGACCGATAGCAGGACGGTTGCTCCGCATATCTTCCTGCTGTAAATAATAATCATTGGCGTATTCAACGGGACCAACCAGCGCATTTTTAGCAGATGATATGCGATTATAAATAGTGTTGGGTTTATAATGCTTATCGTCGAGGTTCATTTCATTGATCACCGTTTTTACCACGTTCTTCGCATCATCTGTGTCATAGATGGTAAAATTGCTGGGGTAGCCGAGGCGGGGCGCTTCGGAACGGAGTATCCGGGCAAAAACACTGTGAAAGGTGCCGATATATAAATTGCGGGCTTCGTTGTTGCCTAATATTTTTTCCACCCGCTCTTTCATTTCCTTTGCTGCCTTATTGGTAAAAGTAAGGGCGAGTATATTGAA
The DNA here is from genome assembly GCA_965990355.1 of uncultured Chitinophagaceae bacterium. GTDB lineage: Bacteria > Bacteroidota > Bacteroidia > Chitinophagales > Chitinophagaceae > Terrimonas_A. The sequence goes on along the minus strand of CBHEUU010000203.1, from coordinate 401 downwards.
TGAGTCCACACCGCTGGCCATCAGGTGGGTAATGCGTGTGGTCAATACTTTTGTTTTACCGCTGCCTGCGCCGGCAATGATCATGAGGGGGCCGTTGATATGGAGCACTGCTTCTTTCTGCCGCTCGTTCAATCCTTGTATGTAATCCTGCATAGGCGCAAATTTACACCATTAGTTTCTCCTTTTGCTGGCCAAATATTTTTCATGTATAACCTGGCCCATCGGCTTGCCATAAACTTTACTTTCCACCCATGAAACAAGGTCGAGGTAAGCAAATGCCCTGGTTTCGAAGCGATTTTTTTCGAGGTGTTTGATTTTTTGCAGGAAGGTTTCCAGTTCCGGTTTTAATTTTTTGGCAGGAATATGATGGAAGGAGTGGCGGAGAAATTTGAACATTTCTT
>CBHEUU010000202.1:0-7727 GCA_965990355.1 uncultured Chitinophagaceae bacterium | reverse complement strand
TATTGGAATGTGAGAGCGTAACAGCCGATGGATTGGCAATCCAGGTTGTTCCTCCATCTGCTGATATTTCAAATGATGCAGGAGGAACAATGGAAACATTGCCTACCAGGTTTTGTCCTGATATGCTGATCGTTTGCGGAGCCGATGGTGTTCCGAGGTTTTGCGTGAATGGTTGAAGCACTCCGCTGGATTGAATAGTTGGAATGCTGGATATCTCTATTGTATCTGTGATATGTGAAGCCATACCCGTTAACGAACCCACCAGGTAATAATACCAGGATGTGCCGGCAGCAGGCAATGCATCCGTTAATTGAAAATTGATGCTGGTATCATTGGCTGCAGTTACTTCACCAATCTTGGTATAACCTGTTTCGCGATTGGCAGAACGGTACAATGAGTAATTCACCTGGGTAACCGGCCAGCTGATATTCCAGTTGAACACACTTGCAGAAGCTGTTTTTGTACCATTGAAATTAGCGATCGCTATATCACGCGGCTGGCTGGTGCAAGCGCCGCCAGGCAGCAGACAGGGATCCCAACTGCCAAACATATTGGCCAATGTATAGTTATTCGCTTCTGTTGGTGTTAATTGATATGACCAGGCAACCCTTTGCGCAATATCAACCGGTGTTCCATCAAAACGCTTGCTGGCATATTCACCATAATAGATCAGGCTGGTATTGGTGCCGGCATCCCAGGCCGACCATCCTTCCGGACGGATGGATGCACTCATCCGGCTGTTGAGAAATACAGTTTTATTATTGGCAAAAGGTGAAGAACCTGTACCATTCTGCCAGGGCCGGCCAAGATAATAAGTGGTGGTGCCGGTATTGTTGGGCAGTTGACAATCCCTGAAAACATATCCATACGTCTGCCCTGCCGGTGTATTGGCTGCGGTGATATAAGAGCTGCCACTGCTTGTTCTTGATTTAGCATATACAACAGTAGAATCAAAAACCGCTACTGAACTTCCGAAAATAAAATCAACATTTCCATCTATATAACAGTTCTTGAAATAATGACGCGGTGTACCGCCTCCTTTTGTATACAAAGTATCCTGGTTACCCAGCAAGCGGCAGTTTTTAAATACTGCCCTGTCTGCATTCACCAGCACAGCCACCGCCTGTGAACCATCACCAAACGTGTTGGCGAAAGTGATATTGAAAGCAGAAAAATCATTTGCATTCACTGTGAAGCTGGCCGAATTCTGCGTGCCTACTGTGCCGCCACCAGGCAAAGGTGTGCTGGCCCCATCATCATAATACAGGATCGTATTCGCTACACTTTCACCCACCAGTTGTATAAACGGTTTATTGGAAGGCACTGTGATCTTCTCTTTGTATTTACCATTGCGGATGAAAATAATATAGGGTGCAGTAAGTCCTGTTGGTGCAGCATTGATTGCAGCCTGCACTGTTGTATAATCTCCTGAACCATCCTTTGCTACAATCAACGCAGTGCCCGGAGGCGCTGGTGAAAGAATAGCCGTGCCTGCCGCAGATAATAATACCGGCTGCGTGCCGGTACTGCTATGTTCTATTGAGCCGTTATAATTGCCGGGGGAGGATGCATTCAGTCTGACCTTTACTGTTTTTGCAATGATGCCTCCTGATTGTGTGATATGAAGCGGGGAAGATTGATTAAACCAGGTAGCACCGTCATCTGCAGATACCTGGTAAGATGCAGGTGGTGTAATAATAAGATCATTGGTAAGATTAAATCCTGCAACAGTATACTGCTGCGCAGCAGATGCAGACGGAATATTCTGATGAAAAGAGTTAAGCGTGCCATTGACAGATAAAACAGGGGAATCAGCCAGGCTGTTAAGATAATTCTCCAGGTTAGTATAACCATTTGCTGCTACGCCATTCCTGTCTGTTGCATCATTTGGATTTAACCCGTTAGCCGTTTCCCATGCATCTGGCATACCATCATGATCTGTATCTGCAGGAGCTGTACCGGAAGCCAGTGCAGGCCATGCATTCACGGTTTGTGCATAAGGCGTGCCATGCGGGTAACCGCCCTGCACATCAATCACACGGCCGGTGCGGTTCTTTACATCATTCACCAGCCTTTCATCCATTGTATCCCTTGCTGGAAATATTACACCGGCACGAAGCAATACGAGACTGTAAGCATCCTGTGCCGATTGCATCGGTATTGGTTCTGCTTCAAAGGGAGTGGTCACTTTTGATAAACTTGTATCTGCCAATGAGCCATCGGCCATAGCCATTCCTTTCCAGTTAGCAGCAGTAATATCAGGATATCCATCTACATAGTTGCCATCGAGATAAATTTTCCCATAAGGCAGCTCGGCGTTTTTGGAAGGGTTCATGATCATTCCCTTCTTTGGCACTCCGCTCGTATTACCACTGTTGGTGGAAGGGCCATACTTGTAATAATTATTAACTACATTATAGTTACCACCTTCACCACCATTGGTGCTATAATCAATCCAGTTGTAGATTATGTTATTACGGAAATCATTTTTCTCGATCACGCCGGCGGGATAAGTACTGTTGCCACTAAACCTTGGCGCCCTTCCTTTCAAATGCATCACCAGGTTATGATGAAAGCTGCCGTTTTTAGACCCCCAGATACCACCATAACCATGCTCCTGGTAATCCGAACCGCCTGTCTCAAAGTGATAAGAATAGTTCAATGGTTCGGAAATAATATTCCATTGCAAAGTGATGCTATCACCGCGATAGATAGTCAATGCTTCATCAGAGCTCCAGCTGATAGAACAGTGATCGATGATGATTTTTTTGCCGCCCAGGTTCCCCAATGCATCATCTCCGCCACTGCCGTCAACCATTCCAAGGTTCTGGTAACGGTCGCCCATGCGGATGCGCACATACCGTAAAATCACATTATCACCGCTGATCACCACCGGTTTGTCGGCGAGGCATATTCCACCACCAGGTGCTGTTTGCCCTGCAATAGTAGTATTGCTGCGGATGGTGAGTTGTGAAGTAAGATGAATAGTTCCTGACACACGGAACACTACAGTGCGCACCAATGATGATCCTCCATTACTTACTGCATAGCGCAGGCTGCCTGGATTATTATCATCATTGAGATTGGTAACTTCAAAAACAGTGGTGGGCACTGCAGCACTGCCCCTGCCACCCGTTGTATATTTTCCATAACCTTCTGCGCCGGGGAATGCCGGCAATTGTGCAGAAGAAGAAAGTGTGATGAACAGGGAAGTCAGCCATAAACCTGCGAAGGCTATGGCCCGGGAGAGTGTAAATTTTTCTTTCATAATGGCTGTTAGAATGGTAAAGAATATCAGGGTTTGTCGGCAGCCACAAGGCTGTTGACATATACTTCTATATTGGTATACAGTTTATCCAGCGTATACGCACTGGCATCTGCAGCATTGCCTGCATCCAATCCTTTCTTTTTCTCCCAATCGTCAGGCATGCCATCCTTATCAGCATCTGCAGGTGCTGGCCCGGAACGCAAAGCCGGCCATGCGTTTACCGTCTGTGCATAAGGTGTACCATGCGGGTAGCCTCCCTGCACATCGATCATGCCACCGGTACGGTTCTTTACATCATTGATGATGCGGATATCCAGGGTGTCTCTTACAGGAAAACTTGCTCCCACACATTGCAGCACGCAAGTGTATGCATCAACGGCAGATTGAGGAGTGATTGCGCTAACAGAAAATTCTTTGTCCACCACAGCTGATCTTTTATCAGCATCTGTTCCATCACCCATATCAATACCGAGCCAGTTGTTATTCGTTACGTCCTTTGCTCCATCCACATAATTACCATTCACGTAGAATTTTCCAAAACCTATCGGTGGTGAATCCTGTTTGGATGGATTTACAATGCGTCGTTTCACTTTGCTGTTGGTGGCAGGCCCGTATTTGTAATAATTATTAACCACATTATAAGTTCCGCCTTCGCCTCCGTACACATTATTGTGCCCCCAATTGTAGATCACGTTGTTCCTGTAATCCACCAGTTCAGATTCTTCCTTTGTACGCACTCCATTAAAGCGCGGATTGCGGCTGATGCAATGCGCAAGAAGATTGTGATGCGCAGTAAGATGCCTTCCTCCCCAGATACCACCATATCCATGATGCTCAAAATCCTTATCGCCTTTTTCAAAATGATAGGAATAATTCAGCGGCTCGCTGAGCAGGTTCCATTGAAGAGTGGTGCTATCACCACTATATACGGAGAACACCTCATCAGTACTCCAACTGATACTGCAATGATCAATGATAATGTTTTTTCTTTTTGTTCCGCCAAAAGCATCATCAGCTCCTGCTCCATCTATCATTCCTTTATCCTGGTATCTGTCACCCATGCGGAAACGCATGTAGCGGACAATAATATTATCACCGCCAAGGCTTACGGGATAGTCTGCAATGCAGATGCCATCGCCCGGTGCGGTTTGCCCGGCAATCGTAGCATTCTTGCTGATGATAAGCCTGGATGATAAATGGATGGTCCCTGAAACTGCAAATACAATAATGCGCGGATGTTTGGCTTCTGCTGCCTGCCTTAAGCTGCCCTCGCCACTATCATCCAGGTTGCTGACGATATATACTTTTCCGCCCCTCCCACCGGTTGTATATTTTCCAAAGCCTTCAGCACCGGGAAAAGAAATAGCTTCCTGTGCCTGAACCTTGCTGCAGATAATGAAACACAATAAAATCGTTTTTACAATTCTGTTGGAGCGGAAAAAATGCATAATTATTTTTCTTTTCAGTTATTATGGGCGCCATCTTGGATCACCGGCACTTGATGCACCGGCAAAGGCATTATCAATAATTTTGAAATTTCCATTCAGTGGATCCTGCCAAAGCGCTGTGGAAAGACCCGTATATGAGATCACTGAAGGAATAGGATTAGACAAGGCCACATAATCTGCCGTGCTATAAGTATTGCTTGATGAAATGGACGTAGATGCATTGGCTCGTATTCCCCTGGGAGTAGTCACTCCGGCATTGCTCTTTCCAATTCCCATGATTGTATTTTTTACAACAATACCATTGGTTACATTATTAGTTCCGCTGGTGCTGTAATCCACCAGGTAATTACCACTCAAGGGTGCCTGGTTGATAGTACAGTTCTCAATTACACAGGATGTTGAATTCTGCCTGCTGGTAACTACTTTTTCACTTCTGAAAATGGTACTGTTCTTAATGGAGATGTTTTCAATCTTGCAATTCACATTGTCCACGTTCACTACACCATAGTTGGAGATACTATCAATAATGGAATTATCCACCACGAAATCTGTAACGTTTATAACGGCAGTTTGCAAGCGTACCATTCCCCTGAAAATGCTGGCCCGAACGCCTTCAAAACTCATCTTGCCAATAGTGCAGGCATTGTTCACATTGAACACATAACCGCCGGAATAACTATTGCCTTTTAACACCACGTCCTTAAAACTGATATTGCTGATAGTACTGCCTGCGGCAATATTGAAATTGCTCATCAGGTCAATAATGGCCAACTCGGATGAAAAATCATAGCCACTTATAATAGTCACTGCTTTGCTCAGGCTAAATGCAGAGCTGACGGAATAAGTATATCCTCTTTTCAATATAACAGTGCTGCCATCGGCAATATCCGGCAGCGTATCAGTCAGCACGGTCGGTTGATCAGTGATAGTACGTAGGTCAATGATATTCGAACCTTGCAATGATGGTTTGGTTGTGAATGTTAACAGGCCTTTGGACAGTGTACCTTTAAATATCTCGGCAACGTATTCTTTGTTTCCCTCTAATCCTTCCACCAGTTTCTGCTCTGCGGTGATATCAGCTGCATCAAGATTTACCGTAATAGGTGAACCACCACCGGCAGGTGTCAGAACGATACTTGTCAGATCTGGTGTGGTTTCCCATTTCAGGATAACAGCTATATCTGTAATGTCATTGCTGGTCAACGGAAGAAAGATCTGCTCGCCCAGTATGGCAAACTTCCCGCTATGCAGCCATTTTGAATCCAGCGTACTGTCCTTGTCCAGGGTTTTAACCCGTGCATAATAGATAGTGCGGACTTTCAGGTCAGCATTTGTCAGCACAATTGAGCTTGTATCTGTAGTGTAGGTAAACTCAGGCCCTGTACCAAACAGGCTGTCTCTTGATACAATTACTTTGTAACTGGCATCTGCAGCAGCATTTACAGCTGGCTTCCAGGTCAGCTTTACAGTGGTTTCTTCGGGAGATGCCGATATCTCGCCTGCCGGCATAAACTGCCGCATAGGTCCGAGGTCTTCTGTTTTTTTACAGGCCGTAAACAATACGCCTGCCAGAAGAATCCCGGCGAATGATGTATAGAGAGTTTTACTTTTCATTGAAGTTCATTTTTGGTTGGCAATCGTGATGATTATTAATACCCGTAATCCTGTTTCAGCCGGTAATTTTCATTGAGGATATCCGAATTAAGCGGAAACAATTCCCTTGCATTGGGTTTAAAATATGTAGCAAACCCGCTGGAGTTTCCGGTGATCCCATCTTCACTCACGGCTTTTCTCCAGTTTTTCAAAGTATATCCTGAAGGAGCGGTGGTGCTGCCAATGCCCGGTTCAAAGAATACTTTGGAAGCTGTGCCGCCATACAGGTCAAGGGTGGCAACTTCCTGTACGCTGGGCACAATATTATAATCAGCCGCTTTCGTGTACACATACAAAGGCAGGTTGGCATAACGTCCTTCACCATTCATAAACTGGCGGAGCTTGATCCTTGTTTCTTCAAACTTTGCATTGATCATATTCCAGCGGATCAGGTCAAACTTGCGGATGCCCTCACCACCAAATTCCAGTAAACGTTCCTGCACTATTGCTTTAAAGAATCCGTCCTTGTCGGTAGGTGTTACACCCATACGATCAAGATATCCTTTGAATGCCCTTACCCTTACTTCTTCATATGCAGCAATTGCTTCTGCAGATGGAGAGCCATGCAGTTCATTGTCTGCTTCAGCAAACATGAGCAGTACATCCGAAAAGCGAAGCACCGGCCAGTTCACACCATAAGTTTGTGCAGTGGTGCCCCAATTGGTTGTCCATGAACGCCTGTATTTTCCATCGGTCATATTGTTGGAAGCATTCATCAGTTTTTTACCGTTGGCATCTATTTCAAAACAATTGATGGTTACATCACGGCGGCAATCGCCGATAGAATCAAACTCGTAGAAATAGGTAGGAATGGCGTTGATGCCACCACCACCAGCTCCATATTTCGAACTTCCATTATGGCGCAATCCGTTATAATAACCCAGTTTTGTATCCGTACTCGCATTGCTGCCGAATGCACCTATCTCAAACATCAGTTCATTTGCCGCATCTTTACGGTTGCCTGAATTAAGTGTAAGGAAAAGATCTTCATATGTGGGATTGAGTGTATGCTGTTCGCGATGCGCGAGCAATTCTTTACACTCATCATAAGCGATCTGGTAAAAAGTTTTGTAATCATCAGGACGCGCCATGATCTGACCATACTTACTTTCTGCCGGGCGAAGGGAATATCCGCCACGGGCAAGTGCGATCCTTGCACGAAGCCCTTTCACTGCGCCTTTAGTGAGACGTACTCCGTCGCTAAACTCTGTGCGCCAGGGAACCAGTTCCGCAGCAACGCGCAAGTCTTCGATAATATGATTATAAATCGTATCCCTGTCTGTTTTTGGCAAATAAGGATCGGTAAGGTCAGCTGCAGGTACCTGGTGAAAAGGAAGATCACCCCAGTTGCGTATCAG
>CBHEUU010000201.1:0-7730 GCA_965990355.1 uncultured Chitinophagaceae bacterium | reverse complement strand
TGCTGCGTATTCTTTTAAAATATCATTTTGTATAGTGCCTGAGATCTTTTTCAGATCAGCACCCTGTTTTTTTGCCAGTGCCACATAGAAAGAGAGAAGAATAAAACCTGTGGCATTGATCGTCATCGAAGTAGAAACATCTTCGAGCTTGATCCCGCTGAACAATGTTTCCATATCTTCTATACTATCGATGGCCACTCCAACTTTACCCACTTCACCTTCTGATAAAGGATGATCACTGTCATAGCCGATCTGTGTGGGAAGATCAAACGCCACGCTCAACCCCATCACGCCCTGAGATAATAAATAGTGATAGCGTTTATTGCTTTCTTCTGCAGTGGAGAAACCGGCATATTGCCGCATCGTCCACAATTTACCGCGGTACATATCCGGCTGAACACCCCTGGTGAAAGGATATTCTCCGGGTTTTTCCGCAGCTGCATCGCTGGCAGGTGTTCCTGCTGAATAAACGGCATCTATTTCAATCCCGGAATCTGTAAATATTTTTTTCTCTTCAGACATTGTTGCTTTGTTTTACTCGCAATGACGTTGCTTCTCCGCCGCAGCGGATCGCAATGACGTCTTGAAAAATGCGGAAAATATTATTATCTCATCAGTTTCTTCGCTTCAAAATTCAGCGCTTCCAGTACGATCGTATGCAAAGCTCCTTTTTTCTGTGTCATCACGAATTCCAGCAGGCGCCTGTTCAGGTCTGTGCCGGAAGCATCGGGCGGAAGGGTGGCACCCACCTGGTTGATGATAAGCATATTTTGTTCTTTCAGGTTGGTCACCGCTTCCCAGGCCACCGGGCTTACATAGATCTGTTGCGAAGCGTTGTATTCAAATTCCTGTTTAATGCTTTCTATCAGCAGAAGCTGCATTTCACGGCCGTTCAGCCCCGATTGGTTGGCCCGGCTCACCAGGCTGGGAAGGGAGATGCGCTCAGACAACACCACCAGTCTTTCATAAGCCTGCAACTGCAAAGGCCGCGTAGAGAAATTTTCTTTATCTCCAGGCAGCCGGGATTTCTTCCGGGAATCATTCACCAGGTAGAAACAATAAAAGGAAACAAGCAATGCCATCAGGGCAATCAAGAGGTTGATCATGTTCTGATCCATCAGGGTTAGTTTTTTACAGGTAACAAAAATACTCAGAAGATCGGGGTTTTAAAATCCGGCTGAGTGAAGCATAACGTTTTTTAAATGAAAATCTTGCTTTTGCCCATATTTATCGGGTTTTCTCACGGCTCCGGGTTTTCTCCCACCAAGACGACAAAGACCACAAAGTATTATATACAGATAGTAACTCAGTTTGGTTTTTTCCCACAAAGGTTCACAAAAATGACCCTATCATCACGAACACTTTATGAGTCACTATTTTTTTATAGAAATCCCTTTGTGGTCTTTGTCGTCTTGGTGGGAGAAAACCCGGATACAATGGGCGAATACACAATTTGCCGCTTTTGGTTATTTTTGCAGTATGGAAACAACAATTACAACACCGGTAACACTCACTGCCGGAGCTATCAGGGAAATCAGGAAGCTGATGGAGCAGGAGGGATTTGATACCACCCAGGTACTGAGAGTAGGAGTAAAAGGCGGGGGCTGTTCAGGCATGTCATACGTTCTTGGGTTTGATCACCAACAGGAAAACGACCAGTCATTTGAAATAGAAGGCATATCCTGCGTTATGAACCGCTCTCATGAGATCTACCTGTATGGTATGCAGGTGGATTGGCTGGACGGACTGAATAACCGCGGCTTCACTTTCAAAAACCCTAATGCCAGCAATACCTGCGGATGCGGAACCAGCTTCGCTGTGTAATCAAAGCAACCAGGCGGTAACCGCACTAAACTAAAAGAACCAGGCTGTAATTAAGGATTACGCTTTGTAAATCCTTAATTACAGCCTGGTTTCTTTTTATACTGATTCTTTTGTTTAACCTTTCACCGTCTCTGGCTTCGCTTCTGATTTAGCTGCAGCCGGTGGTGTATTCTTTTTTCTGCCGCTGCCCAGGTCAAGCAACACCGGAGCTGCCACGAACACAGAAGAATAGATACCCGTAATAACACCGATCAGCATCGCAAATGCAAATCCTCTTGTTACTTCTCCACCCACCAGGAACAGGATAAGGATGGTCAGGAACACGGTCAAAGAGGTCATGATCGTACGGCTAAGTGTCTCATTGATCGCACGGTTGATCGTTTCTGCCAGCGGTGCTGAAGGATAAAGCCTTCTGTCTTCACGGATCCGGTCGAAGATGATCACCGTATCATTCATAGAGAAACCTATCACGGTCAGCAAAGCTGCAATAAAGTGCTGATCTATCTCCAGTGGGAACGGAACGATCTTCCGGGCAAAAGAGAACACGATCAATGTTACCAATACGTCGTGCAGCAGGGCGATGATCGTACCCAGTGAATACCTCCAGTCGCGGAAACGGATGAAGATATACAGGAAGATCACGAAGATGGCGAACACAGTAGCCTGTACCGCACCTTTTTTCAGGTCATCGGAGATAGTAGGCAATACTTTTTTAAAGGCTACTCTTCCGACTGCTGTTTTACTGTTTTCTGCGTTATCAAACTTTTCAAAAGTATAGTCTGCAGGGAAATGCTTTTTCAATCCATCAAACAACTTGTGCTCGACAATTGAATCCACTTCTGGTCTTGTGTCTTTGATCAGGTAAGGGGTAGTGATATCAAGTGTGGCATTATCACCTACTGTTTTGATCTGCGTATTCTCACCTTCAAATGTCTGTTTCAGCTCATCGCGGATGGTTTCCACTTCTTTGCTGATGTTTTTATCAAAACGGACAGTGTAGCTGCGTCCACCATCAAATTCAACACCGTAATCAAATCCGTTGAACAGTGAGCCGATACCCAGTACCAATACGATCACAGAGATGATATAAGCCACTTTCCTGAACTCAATGAATTTATATTTCGCGTGTTTGAAAATGCGGCGGGAAATGCCGGTGAAATATTCCAGGTGTCTCTTCCTGGATGTGAAAATGTCGCTGATCCAACGGCTTACCAGGATGCCGCAGAAAAGAGAAAGCAGGATACCCAGGATCTGGGTAGTTGCAAATCCTTTCACAGGTCCCAATCCGAAATAGAAAAGGATGATCGCGGTAAGCAGGGTAGTGATGTGGCCATCCAGTACAGGCGGTAATGAACGTTTATAACCTTCATTGATCGCCGGTATATAACCTTTTCCTTTGCTCAACTCTTCTTTTATCCTTTCATAAATAATTACGTTGGTATCCACCGCCATACCGATGGTCAGTACAAGACCCGCGATACCAGGAGCGGTAAGAGTTGCGCCCAAACCTGCAAGCACACCCACGGTGAAGAGCAGGTTAAGGATAAGAGCAATATTAGCGATCCAGCCACTGGTGTTATAATAAATAAGCATCAGGATAAAGATCACCAGGAAGGAAATACCGAAAGCGGTTACACCGCCTTTGATGGCTTCTGCACCAAGGGTAGGACCTACCTGTTGCTCCTGAACGATCTTGGCAGGAGCAGGAAGTTTACCTGCTTTTAAGATGTTAGCCAGATCCTGCGCTTCCTCCACAGTAAAGCCTCCACTGATCTGTGAAGTACCTCCATCAATAACCTGGTTTACATTCGGAGCTGAGTAAACGATATTATCCAGCACGATAGCGATCGGCTTTTCGATGTTCTCTGAAGTCATTTTTGCCCAGGCGGTAGTTCCTGTAGCAGTCATATTCATTCTTACTTCCGGCTTACCATTCTGGTCATAATCGGCAGAAGCAGAACTGATGGCATCACCTTCGATCTTGGCTTTTTCGCGGCCAAATGTTTTGATGGCATACAATGCCACAAAATTGGCTGGTTTGTTATTCTTGCCACGCTCAGGGATACCATACATCCAGGCGAGTTGCGCAGGGAAGCTGGCCCTGATAGCTGGCGTGTTCAGGTATTGGCGAACAAGAGCTGTATCTTTTATTGCTACAAAGCCGATAGAAGGAAATGGTTTCTGTCCTTGCTGGGGAATGGAGAACTGAACATAATAGCTCAGGTGCTTGTTGGCATCCTGTTGTTCATCAGCAGTGGCCAGTTTTGCTGTAGTGTCTTTTACAGTACTGTCTAACTGGCTTAATGTTGTGCCTTTGTTGGCGGTATCAACAGTATTGGTTTGTGCAGTGGCAGCTGTATCTGTTTTTTTGGTTGTATCAGCAGCAGCTTTACCACCCATCATCGCAAAAAAGATACCGTCTGCTTTTTCAACGCTTGGATACAACTCAATGAAATTGTATACTTCCCAGAACTGAAGGTTAGCGGAAGATTGCAGGTATTTTCTTACCCTTTCTTTATCCTGCACACCCGGAAGCTCAACGGAGATAATACCTTTTTCAGCATCAGGGTTGATACTGGGCTGGGCAACACCAAACTGGTCAATACGCGTGCGCATTACACGGAAAGTATTGTCAAATGCATCTTTAGCCAGTGATTCCAGTACACCAATCACTTTTGAATCGTTGTCACCAACTTTGATCTGGTCTTTATTGGCAGCAGCAAACAATCCCGACATTTTATTGGCACCAACCAGTTTCTGGTATTCATCAGCAAACAGGCGGATAAAATTTGCATCACTATTGGCCTTGCGGATATTAGCATTTTCCAATGCTTTCTGGAAATTGGGATCCTTGGAATTATTGGAAAGTGTTTTCAATAAACCAGTCATCTCCACTTCCATGGTCACGTTGATACCACCTTGCAGATCGAGACCAAGATTCAGTTCTTCTTCTTTTGCTTTCTGGTAGCTTATAGCACCTGTAATGCCATAAGTGATGGTTTCGTCTTTGGTGCTGTCTTTTAAACGGTTCAGCCTTTCAGTAAACAGCCTGTCCCTTTCTTCGTCTTTGGCGTCAGGATGGTTGACTTTGATGTAGCTGTTCGCACGTGCTTCTAATTTTTTTTCATGACTGCGGACAAACCAGGTAAAAGATAACTGGTAGATGGAGTAGATAATAAGCAGGATCGTAAAAAATCGAACCAAACCTTTCAGTTGCATACGTTGTTCATTTACATTTTTCGGTACTTTACTCCGCTATGGCTGGCGGGTAAAGATGTCAGGGATTTTTAAAGAGGGGCAAAGATAATGTTTTCAGGTATATATTGTTATAGCATTTCAAGGGGCTTCAATCGCTGCCAGATTATTGAAATTCAATCTTTTATATATTCTGAAAGGAATGGGCTCGTTGCCGGAGGACCAAAACCTGCATTGCCGGACTCAAATTGAAACCATCCCGGGAACTGCAATAAAGGCAGCTGTTACCATTTATCTACAGTTTTTTCAGTTATACACTTTTCTCTTAAACATTTTTTAATTAAATATTCGATTCGTTCAAATTCCTACATTTGCAACCGCTTGCCCGGAACAGAATTTTTCATTAAAAACCCCATACATAAATTCTTTAATCATGCAGTTATCTTCACTGTTGCAGCGCTTCAATGAACCTGAAACCCTTAAAATGGCCAAACTGGGTCGCGAACTGAGAGCCCAGGGTATCGATGTTATTGATCTTAGTTTAGGCGAACCTGATTTTGACACGCCCGAGCATATTAAGGAAGCTGCAATAAAGGCCATTCACGATAACTGGAGCCACTATACTCCTGTACCAGGTTATCTCGATCTGCGCGAAGCAATCTGCACTAAATTCAAACGTGATAATAATCTTGATTATAAACCGGAGAACATAGTTGTATCAACCGGAGCCAAGCAAAGCCTTGCCAATGCCATTCTTGCACTTGTAGATGAGAATGATGAAGTGTTGATACCAACTCCTTACTGGGTTACTTACAGTGAGCTTGTAAAAATTGCCCGCGGCAGGGTAGTGGAAATAAAAACAAGTCCTAAATCCGGTTTCAAGATCACACCTGAACAACTTGAAGCTGCGATCACTCCGCATACAAATGTGTTCCTGTTCTCCTCTCCCTGCAATCCAAGCGGAGCGGTGTACAGCAAAGCTGAACTGGAAGGGCTGGTGAATGTATTCCGCAAATATCCCAACATCACTATCATCTCTGATGAGATCTATGAGTATATCAATTTTGTTGGAAAGCATGAAAGCATTGCACAGTTTGAAGATATCAAAGACCGTGTGATCATTGTGAACGGTCTCAGTAAAGGATTTGCAATGACAGGATGGAGGCTTGGATATATTGCAGCCAATCCCACTATAGCCAAAGCGTGTGAAAAGATCCAGGGTCAGTTTACCAGCGGCACTTCTTCCATTACACAAAAAGCTGCGGTAACTGCATTAACAACTGATCTGCGTCCATCATTTGAAATGGTAAAAGAATTCACCCGCCGCCGTGAACGCGTGCTTGAACTGGTAAGTAAAATTCCCGGTATTGAATGTTCAGCACCAGACGGAGCTTTCTATATTTTCCCCGATATCAGTTACTATTATGGAAAAACAGATGGCAAAACAGTGATCCATACTTCCGGTGATCTTTGTATGTACCTGTTGAACACTGCTCACGTTTCATCCGTAATGGGTGAAGCATTCGGAGATCCTGATTGCGTGCGTTTTTCTTTTGCTAACAGTATGGAAAAAATTGAGGAAGCCTGGAGCAGGGTTGCCAAAGCGCTGGCAGCGTTGAAATAATCCGGAAAATAATTTAATGAGTTGACAGCAACTGCTGATGCAATTTTACTACTTGCGGTATCAGCAGTTGCTGTTCATCATTTATTACTACAAAGTCACAAAGTTTCATCTTCATATTCTCATCGATCTGCCGGTTCATCCGTTGCAGCACTTCTTCGCGGCTGACGCCGTCCCGCTGCATGGTGCGATGAATGCGGAGTGGGGCAGGAGCGTACACGCCAATAATATAATCGAGGTTACCGGCTGATCCGCTTTCAAACAATAAAGCCGCTTCTTTTACTGCATACGCGGTTGTTTGTTTGCGCATCCAGTTTTCAGAATCGGCAATAGTGGCAGGGTGGGTAATGGAATTGAGCAGCGCGAGCTTTTCTTTATCATTAAATACCTGCGAAGCAATATAACTGCGATTGAGCAGGCCTTCAGCGGTATAACTTTCTTTTCCGAAATGAAGGACCATATTCTTTTTTACTTCTTCATTTTCATTCATCAGCCGCTTTGCAGCATCGTCGGCATTATAAACAGGAATACCCAGCACGCCGAAGATCCGGGCCACAGTGCTTTTGCCACTGCCGATACCGCCTGTTAAGCCTACTTTGATCATGAAGAAATAAAATGATCGCTTATTTTTTATCTGTGGTGGTGCCGGCAGCTGCTTTATTTAAAGCCGCTGTCATATCCATGCTGATAGCAGATTTTTCGATCTTGATGTAACTGCCCGGGCTGACTTCAAGGGAAAGTGTTCCATCTTCATTCACTTTGTTGATAGTACCATGAATACCAGCAATCGTTACGATCTTTTCTCCTTTCTGCAGGTCTTCAACAAATTTTTTCTGGTTCTTTGCACGTTTTGCCTGTGGACGGATAAAAAATAACCAGAATAACAGGATCATTAATCCTAAAAAGATAAACTGGAAAACTCCGCCGCCTGAAGCGCTTGGAGTGGCTTGCAAAAGATAGATCTGATTCATTCTTGTTCTTGTTTTAGTGTTTATTCTGTGATATCTACTTTGAAATTCAACTGGTGCTGTACGGGTGATGTGTTTGCATCTACATACACTGTTTTGCGGGCTTCACCTTTGGGACGGCC
>CBHEUU010000200.1:0-7787 GCA_965990355.1 uncultured Chitinophagaceae bacterium | reverse complement strand
CAGTGGCATGAAAAGAATATTCTTTGCGTTCATACGTTCAGCCATTTCTTCCAGGTTAGCCTTGTAGGGACCTGTTCCGCAAATGATAAACTTCAGATCAGGCAGTTCTTTCAGCATTTGTGCCACTTTCAGAATGATGTCAAGCCCTTGCTTTTCTCCTATTGCTCCTGAATACAATACCACTTTATCTGTTTCAGCAAGGCCGAATCGTTGTTTCAACCCCTCTTTATGAAGGGGATAAAATTTTGATGTATCGGACCAATTTGGGAAAAATAAGGTTTCCCTTTTTGTTTTTTCCCTGACCTTTCTCACCATTCCATTTGAGATGCTACTGATATGATCAGCTCTTTTCAGGATAAACGATTCCATCGAGAACAGGAGCCTGATCATTCTTTGTGATCGCACCATCTGCAGATCTCTTGCCGCTTCGATCTGCAGGTCCTGGATATGGACTGACAGTTGAGTACCTCTTAGTTTTTTATACAGCACACCTAAAAATCCCGGGACGAATGGGGGAGAAACCACCATTACCAAATCCCTTTTAGGACCAAAAGCAAGTTGTATTATTTTGAAGAACCCGGTAATTGAAAAAGTGAGGTCCAGCATCATCCTTTTTAATCCGCCCGGTTTTTTTGGCACATAATGCGGGCAGCGATGCACGTCAATAGTACCTTTTTTCTCCCGGGTATACCACCAGCTTTTCTTTTTGTATTCGGGTGTTATTTTCCATTGGGGATAATAAGGATAGGTAGTCACCACAGTACATTCGTATCCGTTTTGAGCCAGCCAGTCCATCATTTCTCCATTGTAACGACCAATGCCTGTAAGTTCGGGGGAATAGTTACCCCCGATGAGTAAGATCTTTTTCACTATTGCGTGAGATATAATTTCATTATGGTATTATGATTCTTTCCGTTTTCACCAGTTGGCCACTGCTTAATAATTGCACCACGTAAATACCCCGCTGCAATTTCAGGTCACTGATGTATACGCTGGTTGTTTGTCCGGAAGCAAGGTTTCCCAGTTGACGCCTGGTCAGAGAACGGCCGGACATGTCATTGATGGCAAGAACCGCGCTGGCAAGCGAGTGATCATTGATTAAATAGATAGTATTATTAGGAACAATTGTCGGGTATATGCGGGTATCTTTTAGTTCACTTGACAGACTTATGGACCTGGAATAACTGACCCGTCCTTGCTGATCTGTCATCTTTATACGATAATATATTAATCCAGAAGGGTTGGAAATATCCGTAAATGAATAGGAACCATTCCCTGTCCCTGCCACTACTCCAATCAATTGAAAGGATGTCCCATTTTCACCGCGCTCAATTTCAAAATTCAAAGGAACCCCTTCTCCTTCCATATTCCAGTTCAGCAAAATGCCCTGATTGATTTTTCTTCCCGTAAAAGAAGTCAAATTCAAAGGGAGCAAAATATTATTATTGGTAGATAATTGGATGCTATTGCTTCCATCCATTTCATAGTATTCCAACACTATATCATATGCACCGCTCAGGTTGGAAGTATACATGCGGGTAGTATTACCGGTATTCATACTCCACCGGTCAATAACCCAGGTAGAGCCGCCATCAAGGCTTAGCCGATATTTATCATCGCCTGATACGGTAAACGTATAAGAATTAGCAGGGAAATTATGATGTAACCTGTAACGGACACTAAAGAAATCAGTCAGTACAGGACAGTCACTTGTTGGAAAATAAACACTGGCTCCGTCAAAATTCTGGCTAAAGGCAAGTGTTACGCCTGTTGCTTCCGTTACCATTCCTTTATACTCATTAAAATTAATTCCTGAATAGAGATACCCATTCCAGGTAGTACCTGAACCATAAAGAGAAGTATTACCAGTTGCTGTACAACTTTCACTTACACTGAAGAAAACCCTGTTCTGGTGAGTGCCTTCAAGATAATCAATCACCATATTATAAGTTCCGTTCAGATTGAGGGTAACTGATCCCGGAAGATAACTGTTGTAAGACCATTGATTAATTATCCAGGTTGCTCCGCCATCAATACTAAGCCTCACCTGGTCATCTCCTGAAATCATAAATGTGTATGAGCCAGGAGTAAAGGTTTTAGTAAGCATGTATCTTATGGTAAATCCTTCCGTATACAGAGGACAGCCATTAACAGGATAAGTAACAAAAGCTCCTCCAAAATCCTGGGAAAAGTTAGGGCTGGTAGTAGTTCCTGCATTGATATATCCCAGATAATTGGTGAAATCCTGATTGTCGTATACATACCCGATCCATACATTATTGGTTCCATAAGAAACCTGGTCACCCTGAGGAGTACATGGCTGGGAAATAGCAGGTTCGGACAAAAAAAATACACCTAAAAAAAGGCAGATCAGATGGTTTTTCAGCATATAGGATTGGTTCTAAGTTGAACGCCTTATAAAGGCATTCATACTAATTATGGCAAAGCTCCGCTATCGCAAGAGTTTGTACAAAACTAGTATTTACTCTTAGGCCTCCTACACACGTTTTTCCTGCTTTTTTATTTTGTGAACTAACTCTTTTGTTTTCAGAACTATAAAGTATTCATAGATAGACTGCAAGCTGGCATAAGTGGCCCCGGCCCTCCCATCCAGGAAAGCCCTCCTCCAGATCATCATGTATAGCCATTTGATAATGGGACGCCCCGGCATTTTATAAAACAAGCCTTTCTGATGAAATCTCTTCTCCGTAAAATCCTTGCTGAATAAAGCTTTCCGCCAGGAAAAGGCAACCCCTTTGCCAATATCTTCCATTTGCATTTCTGCTTCCATATCTGCATAACCCAGGTGGCGCTGGAGCCAAAAGCGGATTCCTTTGCTGAATGGATAATGATCCAGGTAGCCTTCCAACCTGATCACAGGTCCATCGGGAACAGAAACTGGGTTAACAAGCCGCTCATACCGCATTTTGGAAGGTTGAAAAAAACGTAAATAAAAAGGAGAGATCTGAGCATGCTTCAACCATGTTCCATTCCATGCAAAATCCCGGCGCCGGATCTCACAGGCCACCGCATCTGTTTTAGCCGGATCGAATGATAAAAGTACTTGCTTCAACGAATCCGAAACACGCTCATCAGCATCGATATAAAGTACCCATGGATATTTAAAAGGTATATTCTTCAAGCCCCAGTTCTGATGAGCTGACCAGTTATCAAATACACGTTGCGTAAGCTTTGCGCCGGCATTCCGGGCAATATTTACAGTGTCGTCATTACTGAAAGAATCAAAAACATGAACATCATCACACCACGCTACAGATTGAAGACATCCTGGAAGATCTTGCTCTTCGTTTTTTGTAAGTATTAGTACAGAGATCATTCGTGCTTTATTAACCACTAATTATTCGTTCTTTTATTGGTTTGCATGGATTGCCTGCACAGACCATCCAGGCAGGCAAATCTTTTGTTACTACAGATCTTGCAGCAACTACGGCCCCCTCTCCCACTGTTACACCGGGATGAATAAACACCTCGGCGGCAACCCAGGCTCTTTCTTTAATTACAATTGGTGCTGTAATTAAGGGATGGCCTTCTTTAGTATAGTCGTGTGTGCCGGTACAAATATGTGATCCCTGCGAAATAATTGCTCTTGAGCCGATAATGATCTTTCCCTGTGAATAAAGAATAACGCCATCCGCAACACCAACCAAATCCCCACATTCCAGATTCCAGGGCGCCCAGATACGTGCCGCGGGATAAATATGCACTCCTTTCCCAAGTTTAGCACCAAACGCTCTCAGAATAAATGATCTCCATCCATGCATGATTTTTGGCGAAAAGCGGAAGAAAAGGATATATACAAAATTCCAGCATAAGCGGCGCAAGCGATTTCCCAAAGAAAAAGAAGGACCCGTATATGTGTCTATATTATGCATAAAGTTTTACTAAATCATTTATATCAGGACATTACTACTGCTTTGACCCGGGCGGCTGAACGCTCAATAGAAAACTCCTTTTCAAACGCAGCCTTGGCTGATTCTCCCATACTCAGTTTCTGCTGATCTGTTAATTGGGCCCAGCGGGACAACAGACGGCCCACTCCCTGTTCAGTATCATCGTCAACCATACCCGCGCCCAGTGCTTCTATCTCCCTCCATATATTCACCTTATTACTGATCAGCACAGGCCGTGAACAAGCCAACGCTTCCGCTACAGCAATCCCGAAATTTTCCTGGTGGCTTGGCAATATTAATGCCTCACAACCATAAAAAGCACCTGATTTGGCATCACCTGTCAGCATGCCTGTAAATAAGATATCATTATCACCGTTACACAATCGAAGTATCTCCTGGCCATATGGAGTATCTATCCCAGGGCCGGCAATAATTAGTTTAGGCAAAGAAACATGTTGACTCTTTAAGTTCAGATAAGCTTTGACCAGGATATCAACTCCTTTCTTGGAATGTATCCTGCTCAGAAAAAGAAGGTATGGCTTATTTCCAGCGTCATTACATTTTTCGTTAAACGCTTGTTTCATCTGATCAGTATAGGAAAGCGGTTTCACTGTTCCATAACCTATATTCAACTCCTTTTTTGGATGATAGGGACTAAAGGTTTTCCTGGCTAACTGCAATTCTTCCTCACAAGTAAAAAACAGTCCATCAGAACCGTTAATCACTTTGCCTTCTATAAGTTTCCAATACAGCCAATTTCTTATAGCCTTGAGTTTGCGTCCATCAGCTTTCTGAAAATAAGGATCCAGCATACCATGTGGCATAACGTATAAGCGAGGAACAGCCTGCCCTTTATTATCCTTCCTGTACTTTGCTAAAGCTTTTGCCGTAGCATATGTAGGATAAAGCCAAAGGCCATGAACGATCACGGCATCAAAACGATGGAGATTGTTTTGCAACCATGGCATCAGGTTTTCATTATAACGCCACGGCGTTTTGCCCGCACCAATTGCATGAACAGGAAATTTATCTTTCTGCAAAAAAGGAGCTCCCGCATCGTCAAGACAAACAACTTCATTATGAACACCAATTTTTTCTAATTCAGGTATTGAATTTCTTATTCCCTGGCAAGGCCCGCCGTGGGAAGGATCCATACTTGATATAACACGCAGGAAGTTCATACACCTCGTTTATTGCAGGATACGTTTATAAATGTTTTCGATTTTATCCAGTGCATCTGCTGAGTTAAAGCGCCGGATGTTCTTTGATGCACGTTGTTGTAAGTCATCGTGCACATTTTTGGCTGATAAAAATTCATCGATCTTTTTTGCCGACTCTTCTGCCCACTCTTTAATGCTTTCTTTTGCCTGCGGCTTCCGGTGTATGTATATCACCGCATCAGCGCCTACTTCATTCATAGGAGCTGCATTCGTTGTTACAACAGGACAGCCTGATGCCATAGCTTCAATCAATGGCCATCCGAAACCTTCATCTAATGATGGAAAAATAAAAAGACTTGCAGCGGCATAAGCTTTCTTCACAAATTCATCGGTCTTACCAACAAGGAAATAAATATCTTTTTTGAATGGCGACGAAGCCTGAGCTGTTTTTAACTCTTCTAATGGCTCACTGCCAACCATCAGCAAAGGGAGCCAATTTGCCGGAGACAGCTCTCTCCACGCATTATAAATATCAATCACACCAATCCTGTTCTTGTACCATTGATTTCCCCCTACATGAAGAAGGTAGCCATTATTCAAAACAATAGAAGTCTCTTCCGATAATTCATTCCTTGTTTTTGAGATATCTGCAGCGTGTTTAAATTCCTGTGTAAGGCCATTGTATACCATTTCAGAAATTTCCGGTTGCTGCTCCAGTAATTTGTGCAAATCGCTCCTGGTTTTTTCTGAAATGGAAATAAAATTTTTTCCCTTCCGGTATCCCCGGCGGATATAATCCTGATAACGGCGGCCGCTGAATGAAATCTTCACTTCCGGAATTTCTCCGAGAGCGCTTCTTTGGGCCAGGAAGTCATGGCAATGTATCACATGAGGATATTCATTAACAAGTGGAACCCAGGGTCCTAAAGCATGATCTGTAAAAACGAATAAGACATCTGCTCCCAGCTTTTTCTTCTCTTGCCTGATATATCTTGGAAAAAGAAGATACTGGTCTATATAACCCATCCATTTTTTTAAAGGTCCTGGAGCGGGCCAGTTATAACATTTGGCCTGCGGTTTCCAAATAGTAACATTATGACCACGCTGCTTCATTCCCTCACTCAGCCACTGAGCATAGCGTGGCATGCTTTGCGAAGCCATAAAAGATGGGTGGGTAAAGAAAACAATATTCATTATATCTTATAGTAGCTTCTGTACCAGTTTACGAATTTTGCCACCCCTTCTTTCACCGATACCTGTGGACGGTATCCGAAATCTCTTTGCAGTCCTTCTACATCCGCATAAGTGGACACTACATCTCCGGCCTGGAGAGGTTTCATTATTTTGATAGCTTCCTTACCGGCGGCTTCTTCTATAGCCTGTATAAAATCGGTGAGCTTAACAGCCTGGTTATTGCCAATATTGTAAAGTCTATAAGGTGCTGAAGAAATGGAAGGATCAGGATTTTCACTTGCCCAGGCACTGTTTGCAACCGGCGGTTTTCCATAAGCAACCTTTAAAACGCCTGAAACAATATCATCCACGTAGGTAAAGTCCCTGTACATTTCACCATTATTAAATACTTCAATGGGTGTGTTGTTAAAGATTGCTTTTGTAAAAAGGAACAAAGCCATATCAGGCCGTCCCCAGGGACCATATACAGTGAAAAAGCGAAGACCGGTAGTAGGTATCTGAAATAAGTGGCTGTAAGTATGCGCCATCATCTCATTGCTCTTTTTGGTTGCAGCATATAAAGACACTGGATGATCTGTATGTTGCGAGGTATTGAACACCTCGTGTCCGTTCAATCCATACACACTGGAGCTGCTGGCATAGATCATATGTTTTATTTCATTATGCCTGCAACATTCCAAAATATTAATGAAGCCGGTGATATTACTGCTGATATATGCATCCGGATTGGTAATGCTATACCTGACACCCGCCTGAGCTGCAAGATTGATAACAATATCTGGCTTATACTTATTGAAAGTCGCCTGCAGGCCGAATTTATCTTCGAGATTCAATTGCACAAATGTATATGCAGGATTTTTATTGCTGACCAGGTAGCTCCCATATTGCAGATCACCAGCTTCAATCCCCGCTTCGCGGAGCCGGTTATGCTTTAGACTAACATCATAATATGTATTAAGATTATCAATTCCTAATACTGTATGTCCTGCTTCCAAAAGGCGGTTCACTACATGGAAGCCAATAAAACCTGCAGTTCCCGTTACCAAAAAATTCATATAGGATATTTATTTTCTTAACTCGTTAACAAAAGCATTTGCAACCGCTTCAATTGAATAAGGAGCCAATCTTTCAGACGCCCATCTGAAATCTCTTTCATATTTGCCAAGCTCTTCTATTTTGCTTACCAGGTCTGTTTCATCATTTTCTTTAAACACTCTGAATCGTTCCCAGCCTGAAAAATCAGCATAGCTGCCTACTGCATCACTGACAATTACTGAACAGCCCGCCTGCATTCCTTCGTTAGCAACAAGTCCCCAGGTTTCGCCCATCCTTCTTGAAGGAAGAACCAGGATATCCATTGTAAGATAATGTTCGGCAAGTTCTGACTGATTAACAAATCCTGTAAAATATGTTTTTACCCCATATTCTTTCAAAGCCAGATCAGCCTGTTGCTGGAGTCGTTCTTTTAAATAGCCGCTGCCAAAAAAATAAAAATTAATCCTTTACACGAGATCCGGATTTA
>CBHEUU010000199.1:0-7805 GCA_965990355.1 uncultured Chitinophagaceae bacterium | reverse complement strand
TAATATTGTAACAGGTTCTTTCTCAATGAAGCGGCATGGAATCAGTAATTTTACTCTACCACAAGCCGCGAATATGAATTATTTTAGCATTGTCAATTCGATAACAGCATGAAAAACCTTCTGGCCATATTTGCACTTTTTTGTTTTATGACAATGGCCGTTTCCTGCAGTTTATTCAGATCTAATAAAACCGGTTGTCCTTCCAATGGAAAGAACATCGGTGCTGAAAAACTGGTCAGCGGTGATCCGGAAGCAGAGAAAGCTGCAAGGAAAGCCAAAAAATTCAAAAGTTAACATCCAGATAGCGCAGCTATTTTAGCTGAATCCAGGTCTTATAGTAAAACCATTAAACCTTAAAACATTTACTATGAGCGTTACCCTGAGAACTGATCTTGGCTGCACGGAAGCCGTAATTGCAGACGACGGCACCCTGAACCTGTTTTACCAGGCAGCAGGTATCCTGAATAAGGACCTTCGCATCAAATTCCTCAATAAAGAAGACGAGTTCGATTCCATCAACTGGGATTTCCGTTTTAAAGGATCTACCCTTACCCTGCATTATAACATTTACAATGGCATTTCTGTATTCCCTACCAAAACAAGGGACGCAGTAAGCCGGGAGAATAAGGCTGCGGTGGAACTGGCACGTATACTCGCAGGAAAGCTGGTAACAAGCAGAAACGTAGCCTGAGTCAGTAATTCTTTTCTTCTATCGAATCTAAGATTCCCGCATAGCTGACATACCTGTCTTCATGAATGATCCCTTCTGCTACCGCCTGTTTGATGGCACAGCCGGGTTCATTGAGATGAAGACAGTTATTGAATTGGCAGCCTTGCAACCTGTCGCGCATTTCAGGAAAATAATGGGAAAGTTCCTGCTTTGATATATCTACCAATCCAAATTCCCGCATGCCGGGTGTATCGATGATCTTCCCTCCTTCAGGCAGGTCAAACATTTCAGCAAATGTGGTAGTATGCATCCCTTTTCCGCTCCAGTTGCTTACTTCCTGTGTCTTCAATGTAAGATGAGGCAGAATTGAATTCAGCAAAGTGGATTTGCCTACACCGCTATGACCGCTGATAAGGGTGATCTTATCTTTCAATGCATCCTGCAAAGCATCAATGCCCATCTTCTCTTTTGTGCTGGTGAGAAAAACGCGGTAACCGATCGCGGTATACATTTCCTGCAGATGCGTAAACTGCTCCTGCTCCTTTCTTTTATAGATATCTGCTTTATTAAAAACCAGCAGTGGCTTCACATGATACATTTCTGAAGCTACCAGGAAGCGATCGATAAACCCCTGTGAGGTCCTGGGCTCTTTCAGGGTTGCAACTAGCAGTGATTGATCAAGATTGGCTGCGATGATATGATGCTGGTGCTTGGCGCGCGGAGATTGCCGGTTGATATAATTCCTGCGGGAATGAATATCGGTGATCATTGCCGTATTCTCTTTCTCATCTTCCACTTCTATTGTCACTTCATCACCCACGGCTATGGGATTGGTGCTGGTAATATCATCCATTTTAAAAATACCCTTCATGCGGGCATTATGCCATTTGCCATTTTCTTCCTTTACGGTATACCAGCTTCCTGTTGATTTATATACTACTGCGTTCATACTTCACGAATTTCAGCAATATCCCTGTTATCAGGGGAACTTTTTCAGCCAGGTGAACCGTAATATGATTTCTATGAGCAGAAAACCCAGTGCAGCCAGTACAAAAGGCAGGAATAATTCACGGTAGCGTTTATAAGATGTGATCTCCACTTTGGAGCGTTCCAACTGGTCAATCTGTTTGTAGATACCCTGCAATCCCTCTTTATCCTTAGCCCGGAAATACTTTCCCCCGGTTTCATTTGCAATCCTGCGCAGCAGGTCTTCATCAATAAAATCCATGGCGGCATTGCGTTGCTGCGGAGCATTGCCGGTTATCTCCACAATATTGGAAGGGATCGCTCCCATACCGATCGCATACACTTTCACCTGGTGCGATTTGGCAATTTCCAGTGCTGTTACAGGGTCGATCAACCGCGTATCGGGTGCATCTTCTTTTCCATCAGTCAATAAAATGATCACACGGCTTTTTGCTTTGCTTTCCGATAAACGGTCTACAGCTGTAGCCAATCCCTCACCGATCACGGTGCCATCTTTTAAGAACCGGCGGCTTTCCAGCGTTTGTATCTGCCTGATGAGGGTATTCCTGTCAGTAGTGATCGGGCATTGAGTAAAACTTTCTCCTGAAAAGATCACCAGGCCGATCCTGTCTACCGGGCGGCTGCGGACAAACTCTTCTGCTACTTCTTTTGCCACTTCCATTCTCGATGGGAGTATATCGCGGGAACCCATACTGCCGCTCACATCCATACACAAAACGATATCAATACCCTCCCCTACTGTTTGCTGCTGATCATTCCGCTTCTGCGGGCGCGCCAGCGCCATGATCAATGCGGCCACGGCCAGCAGGCGGAGAATAAAGGGAAGATGACGGAAATAAGTTTTAATTGAAGATGCATTGAACGCCTCTGCTGAAGACACACGAATGGTCGCCTGGCGGCTGTCATATTTTTTGCGGTACCAGAATATCATTAATGGCACCAGCGCAAAAAGGCCAAACACCAGCGGGTAAGCAAAATCAATATTTCGTAACCAGTCGTAAAGCATTGCTCTTTTTAATAAGTTTTCTTAGCAAATAAATCGCACAAGTTCTGTTATCATTCTTTTGTTCTTTGTGCCTTTGTGGGATGAATCGCCCACAAAGAACACAAAGCCCATTTTAATTGGAACCTGTGGGCACTTGTATTGACTTTTCAATATGCTCTATGCTCTTTTTAATCGTTTCAAACGCCCTTGTATCATCTGTGGGCGATGTTTCATACTTGGCGAATTTTACAAAATCACTCAGCTGTAAAATATCTGAAAGCTGTTTAAATATTCCTTCTTCCATGCCAATAGAGCGCAACTGCATCACCAGGTCGCCGGTTGTTTGCTGCAGTGAATGCACTCCTTTTCTTTTCTCAACATATACCCGGAATACATCTGTTAGCCCCGAGTAATACGCTTTTGGAGTGAGCTTTTCTCTCCGCAATCTTTCCAGTTGTTCCAAAGCTTGCTTGTAAGGGTCCACTGGTGGTTGCGCAGGTTTCACTACAGGCTTCTTCGGCTTTCTTAACAGGAGAATCAGCAGTAATACCAGCAACACCCCTCCACCAATATACCACCATAGCTTATTGCTCTTTTCCTCTTTCGGCGGATTTACCTCCAGTATATCTTTTACATCATGATAAGGCTGTTGTGGATCAAACGGTGAGAATCCCACATCTACAGGTATGGAATCAGTAGAAACAGTTTCTCCCAGTGAAAGGGCGGGTATCACCCAATGGCCTGAATCAAAACTGGTGATCTGGATCACCTGCGATAAAAGAGTGCCACTGCCTGTGTTGGATGTATCTATTTTACCGAGGGAAACAAATTCGAAATGCGGTATTGAATCCAGTTGAAAAAAACGGATCAGCTGGGTTTCCGGAATATCTGCTTCCAGTGTCAGTTGTATTCGCTCACCAATCAGGATCTGCGAGCGGTCAACCGAAGCCTTCACCACAGTTTTACTCTGTGCAGCTAAAAACCCTGAAAGAAATAAAGCTATGCCGCAAAGGATAGTCTTATGAAAAATGTTTTTGGTCATTCAATAGGTGGTTCACTTGTTTCGGCTGAGAAAAAACCGTTGCAGCACTTTTACATAATCATCGCCTGTTTGTAAATGCAACAGGTCACTGCCTGCTTTTTTGAACGTTTGCGTACTGTATTCCGTGATCCGGAAAAACTCCTGCTGATAACTTTCGCGAACAAATGCATTACCACTGTCTACCCATCGCGTAAGCCCCGATTCAGCATCCTGCACCTGCAATAAGCCGGCATCAGGCAATTGCATATCCATATGGTCGTATATTTTAATGCCGATCACATCATGTTTTTTACTTGCTATGCGCAGTGCATCTTCATAGTTCGCATCAATAAAATCGCTTAATATAAAAGCAATGCTCTTTTGCTTGGTACAATTATTAAAATACCGCAATGCTGCACTCAGCTGCGTGCTCTTTCCTTTCGGTTCTTTACTCAGCAATTCCCTCACAATATAAAGCGCCTGCTGTTTTCCTTTCTTTGGAGGAAGATACGCTTCCACTTTATCACTGTAAAATATCACACCTATTTTATCACCATTATTCACTGCTGAAAAACTCAGCACCGCTCCCATCTCTGTAATAATATCCCTTTTTGTAGCATGCCTGGTCCCAAACCTTGAGCTGGCGCTGATATCTACCAGCAACATCACCGTAAGCTCCCTTTCCTCCTCAAACATCTTACTAAAAGGATGCCCAAACCGTGCTGACACATTCCAGTCAATAAACCGGATATCATCTCCTGCCGAATACTCCCTCACTTCTTTAAACGACATTCCCTTTCCTTTAAATGCACTATGGTACTCCCCGGTAAACAGATCGCTTGCAAGCTTTTTGCTTTTGATCTCCAGTGCTCTTACTTTTTTTATGATCTCGCTTGTTGTAAGCATCGTTGACTATGGGACATTAACTTTTTTAAGGATCTCCTCAATTATATCTTCCACTTTCACATTCTCCGCTTCCGCCTCATACGTCAGGCCAATGCGGTGGCGCAATACATCATTGCAAACACTCCGGATATCTTCCGGAATTACAAATCCCCTTTTATTCAAAAATGCCTGGGCTTTGCCGGCCAGTGCAAGATTGATGCTGGCCCTGGGTGAACCACCATAAGAGATCAATGGTTTCAATTTTTCCAGTTCATATTTTTCCGGGGTGCGCGTTGCAAACACAATGTCCAGGATATACTGTTCTATTTTTTCATCCATGTACACCTGGCGGGTAAGGTCCTTCGCATTCTTTACTTCCTGTACCGACACTACCTGGTTTATCGGTTTGTTAATTGCTCCTGTCACATTCTGACGGATGATCATCTGCTCTTCATGCATCCTCGGATAACTAACAACTACTTTCATAATAAACCGGTCTACCTGCGCTTCCGGCAGCGGATAAGTACCTTCCTGCTCCAGCGGATTTTGAGTAGCCAGTACCAAAAAAGGTTCTTCCAGCTTATAGGTGGTATCACCAATGGTAACCTGGCGTTCCTGCATCGCTTCCAGCAGGGCTGACTGCACTTTTGCAGGGGCGCGGTTGATCTCATCAGCAAGAATGAAATTGGCAAAAATGGGGCCTTTACGCACCACGAATTCGTTGCGTTGCTGGTTATAGATCAACGTTCCGATTACGTCGGCCGGCAACAGGTCGGGAGTGAATTGTATCCGGCTGAAATTAGCGTGAATAGCCTGCGCAAGGGATTTAATGGTCAGTGTTTTTGCAAGACCGGGAACGCCTTCCAGCAATACGTGGCCATTGCTCAGGAGGCCGATCAGCAACCGGTCCAGCATGTGGCTCTGACCAACGATCACATGACCTACTTCTTCCCTTAATTTATCAGTGAACTGGCCCGCCTGGCCGATCCTTTCATTGAGTTGGCGGATATCTTCTGCGGTTTTTAACATTGGCTTGATTTATGGTGACACAAAATACGAATTGGTATGAAGCAAATTATTTGCCGATATGACTGCCAGTCGTAAATACTTTGCCTTTTTTTAGTATTTCTACCTTGTTCTGGCATAAGTGCCTGGTTAATTTTACTAAATCAATGCTCCTCTATGCAAAAACAGCTTTTTTCACTGATTATACTGGCCGCGGTTTTTATGACCGTCCTGCCCGCCTGCAGTAAGGACGATGATGATCCGGCACCAACTGAAACCAAGACCGAATTGCTGATCAAATCTTCCTGGAAATTTGAAAAAGCAGAAGCCGGTCTTTTAGGCGATATTTCTTCACAACTGGATGCCTGCGTTAAAGACAACCTGCTGACCTTTGTTGCAGCTTCCGCCAGCAGCACTTCCGGCACAGGAACACTTGATGAGGGCGCAACAAAATGTGATCCTTCCGATCCGCAAAGCGGCAATTTTAATTGGGAACTGATCAATAATGGCACGGTGCTGCGCTCTTCTGTCGTCCTTTTCCCGGGAGGCTCCACAGATTTCAATATCGTATCGCTTACAAATACCAGTCTGGTACTTTCCCAACAAATGGAAGTTTCTCCATATCCCGCCACTACGGTTACTCTTACTTTAAAACACTAGAACTCTCAAAGAACACAAAGAAAATCACGACAAATATTTTCCAACGATCGGCACACGCCTGCCCACACCAAATGCTTTCATACTGATGCGGATAATCGGGCAAAATTGATTCCGCTTATACTCATTAGTGTTTACCAACCTCAACACCCTTGCCACCAATACAGGATCATATCCTTTTTTAATGATCTCTTTAGGACCATTGCGCAATTCAATATACTCGTATAAAACCCGGTCAAGCGTATCGTACTCCGGCAGGCTATCACTGTCTTTTTGATTAGGGCGCAGCTCGGCAGAAGGCGGTTTGATAAGAATATTGGAAGGAATGATCTCCTTTCCACGGTTGATATATTCAGCCAAAGCAAATACCTGCATTTTATAAACATCTCCCAATACACCTAATCCTCCTGCCATATCACCATACAGCGTTCCATAACCTGTGGCAAGTTCGCTTTTATTGGATGTGTTAAGCAGTATATACCCGAATTTATTGGAAATGGCCATCAGCAGGTTTCCCCTGGTACGGCTTTGTATATTTTCTTCGGCAATACCAAAGGGCGAATCTTTAAATACAGGCGATAACGTAGACAGGAAACTTTCATACACATCTTTAATGGCAATGATATCATAAGGATTACCAAGGTTTTCACTCAGCTTTTTTGCATCGTCTACTGAATGTGAAGAAGAATACGGTGAAGGCATCAAAACAGCTCTTACATTCTCCTTGCCAAGAGCAGCTACTGCCAGGGCTTGCACCACAGCACTGTCTATACCACCGGAAGCGCCGAGTATAGCTTTGGTAAAACCCATTTTCCGGAAGTAATCGCGGATACCCATTATCAAAGCCTGGTATATCTCTTCCATGTTTTTTTCATTGGTGAGATACTGTATGGTATCTTCTCCCACGCCAACATCTGTTGCAGAAAAATAAACAGTTTCATCAGCAGCCACTCCTTTTTTAGCAGCTGTAGTTTCTATTTTTTCTATATCGAATACCTGGTAGTCTTCTTCAAAATATTTCATTTCGGCTACTTTGTTGCCTGCCGAATCATATATCAGGCTGCCGCCGTCGAAAACGATTTCTGTTTGTGATCCCACTGTATTGCAATAAAACATGGGAATGCCATACTTGATTGTATGCGCTTTGACGAGGCTGTTGCGCACAATATCCTGTGCATAGTTGTAAGGAGAAGCAGAAAGATTGATCATGATATCGGGATTATCACCCACCAGCATTTCCATCGGCGTAACCCTGTAAAGCGGATTGCTGCCCATATTCCAGATATCTTCACAAATGGTGACCGCCAGTTTCTTTCCTTTAAAAGGCACCAGTTTCCATTCAAAAGCCGGTTCAAAATAGCGGTACTCATCAAATATGTCATAGTTAGGCAACAGGGTCTTATGTACTTCTGCCACGATCTTTTTTTCATAAAGCAGGAAAGCAGCATTAAAAAGATCTTTTCCTTCCACACGCGGATTGCGTGCCGGACTGCCGATCAATACGCCTATTGTATCAGCATGTTCGCGGATCTCATCCACAGCTGCATAACATTTATTGATAAAATCGTCAAACTCCAGGAAATCCCTCGGCGGAT
>CBHEUU010000198.1:0-7813 GCA_965990355.1 uncultured Chitinophagaceae bacterium | reverse complement strand
ACGCTGCCGTCCGTAAAAATGCTGGTGTATTCGATGTAAGTCACATGGGAGAATTTATTCTGAAAGGGGAGCACGCACTTGATCTGATTCAGCGCGTGACCACTAACGATGCAGCCAAACTCAAAGCCGGACAAGCCCAGTACAGTTCCCTGCCCAACGACAATGGCGGATTGGTAGATGATCTGCTTGTATATTGTCTTGAAGAGAACAAAGTCTATATGCTGGTGGTAAACGCTTCCAATATCCAGAAAGACTGGAACTGGATCAGCCGCCACAATACAAAGAATGTGGAGATGCACAATATCTCAGAAAAAACCTGCCTGCTGGCCATCCAGGGTCCCAATGCCACCAGCATCCTGCAGCCACTCACGGAAATTGACCTGCTGAACATGAAGTATTACACTTTTGCCAAAGGAAAATTTGCAGGGGTAGATAATGTGCTGATCAGTGCGACTGGTTACACCGGTGCCGGCGGAGTGGAAATCTATTTCGAAGACAAAGACGGTAGCGCGGAAAAAATCTGGGATGCCATTTTCGAAGCAGGCGGCCCAAGCGGTATCAAACCGGTAGGCCTTGGCGCCCGCGACACACTGCGGCTCGAAATGGGCTATTGCTTATATGGAAATGATATAGATGATAATACTTCCCCACTCGAAGCAGGGCTGGGTTGGATCACGAAATTCACCAAGGACTTTACTTCCAAGGACATATTCGCACAGCAAAAAGCCGAAGGCTTAGAGAAAAAGCTTGTAGGTTTTGAAATGATCGACAAGGGGATCCCCCGCCATGGCTATGAGATCAAAGGCTTTCAGGGTGATAGTATCGGCGTAGTGACCTCCGGAACGCAGTCGCCCAGCCTGGGTAAAGCCATCGGTATGGGATATGTTCGTACGGCTTATGCGACTATTGACACGGAGATTTACATTAAAGTACGGGATAAGCTGCTGCTGGCGAAGGTTTCCAAAATACCTTTTGTATAATCTACGTTAATCTGGTGGGATTTTTGCTTCGGTAGCCGAAGCTTTAGCGAAGGCTACCTGTTGAACTTAGTGAAGTTATCGCCGAAGCTTTAGCGAAGGCTACCTGTTGAACTTAGTGAAGTTATCGTCGAAGCTTCAGCGAAGGCTACCTGTTGAAACTTAGCGAAGTTATCGTCGAAGCTTTAGCGAAGGCTACCTGTTGAACTTAGTGAAGTTATCGCCGAAGCTTTAGCGAAGGCTATCTCCTGAAATTTAATGGTTATCATCAAAGCTTCAGAAAGGCACTCTGACTGATTTTTGGTTAAAATTCAAATCCTGTACAACGATTATGCCCACCATTCATCTCACTACTTTCGTCGCCGCCCCGACAGACCGGGTATTCGACCTTGCTCGCAGCATCGACCTGCATAAGCAATCCATGACCAAACACAAAGAAGAAGCCGTAGCCGGCGTTCGCTTTGGCCTGATCGAAAAAGACGAGACTGTTACCTGGAAAGCCCGCCATTTATTCAAAAACCGCATCCTCAAAACCCGGATCACCGATATGAAAAAGCCAGAAATGTTCACCGACGAACAGGCTGAAGGCGATTTCAAATTGCTGAAACATGAACACCATTTCAAGCCCTGCGACAATGGTACCATCATGATCGATATCATCAATTTTGAAGTGCCCTATGGCACCGTAGGCAAAACTTTCAACAAACTTTACCTCACCAAATACCTCCGCAAACTGATTGAACACCGCAATGGCGTGATCAAGGAATTTGCCGAAGGGTCCAAATGGAAGAACCTGCTGAATCGTTGACCGTTGTTCGATGACCAAATGGCCGATACCTGAACACCATCTACTATTGTCACCCCGGACCAGGTTTAGTTAACATTCAAGTTTAACGAATCTAAGATCCGGGGTCCCCTGCGATATCGCAGTACTCTTAATTATTCAGTCAACCATTCCTCCAGTATGAAAACACTTTTCTTATTGTGGAGACCCCGGATCTTAGTGAACTATAATTGCAAGCTAACTAAACCTGGTCCGGGGTGACAATGGAAAGTGGTTTACTGGATCGAAGGGTCATCCGGTCACTCGGCCATCGAACAACGGCCATCCAGCCTCCCGGCAATCGACCATCCCTTAACCATCCTCTCTCACCGTTTTCCCGTACCTTCGCCGCCTGAATTATGAGCAGCAAGCCTATTTTAAACACTTCCCTTTCCCCCGCCCTGTTACATTTATACGATCTGAGTAATAGCGTTGTGGTAATAATTGATGTTTTCCGCGCTACCTCCACTATTGCTTCAGCCCTTCACAACGGCGCCAAATGCGTAATCCCCGTGGATTCCGTACCTAAAGCCATTGAAATCAGCCGGAATATTGACGGTATTGCCGCCGGCGAACGGGACGGCCAGATCGCCGAAGGCCTGGCCCATGGCAATTCACCCCTGGAGTATGGCCGGGATTTTATCGGTGGCAAAACGCTCGTACTCACTACCACCAATGGCACCCGCTTATTGCAAATGGCCCTGGAACGGGGAGCCGATACTATTATTTCCGGTTCCTTTCCTAATCTTTCTGCTGTATGCGAATTTCTGGTAGCAGAAAATAAGAATGTAGTGCTGGGCTGTGCCGGATGGAAAGACAGATTTAACCTGGAAGACACCCTGTTTGCCGGAGCTGTGATCAATCGCATCAAAAAACACTTTGAAATCCATTGCGATAGCTCACTGATGGCGGAAACGATGTACATCAAACATAAAAACAACCTGCTGGGATTTGCTCCAAAACTCACTCACTACCATCGCCTGGTAGAAAGATTCGGATTAATTGAGGATATTAAATTCTGCCTCACAGAAGACGTAGCGAATGTGCTACCTGTTTACAGAGAAGGAAGATTGGTTATTGGATAATTTTCTTAATGTGAAGAGCAAAACTGTGTAAGATACTGAATTTTCACCTCACTTTCCGGCCTAAAAAATTATTTTTTATTTATACCATTTTACAAGGAAATCCGCTTCACATTCCTTTAGATTTGCCGATTGCCCTCTCCTGAGAAAACTGGGCAATAGCAATACAGTCGCCGCTTTGGGCCCACTGCCTTGCTTATTGTTAACCGGAAATTGAACTATGGCGTTACCACATTTGCTGAAATACGTTTACACCCATGGAACAGATGAAGTGATCCGTCGCGGGAAAAAAATACACGCGATCGGATTTGTAGAATTGATAGAGTATGATGATCTGTTTGGTTCCGCGGTGTTTCGTGTTAAAGATGATAGCTATTCTACTTTCTATAAAGTATACATTCAAAAATTCAAAGACCCAAAAGGTCTTTCACTTCGCTGCAGCTGCCCCTATAATATCGGCGATATCTGCCGGCATGAAACGGCCTCTCTCTTTCAATTGCAGGAGATGATCGATAAAGGACATTTGCAAACGGAAGAAGTGGAATATGATCAACGGCACACAGTGGCCAAGATGAAAACGATCGACCTTAAAACCATTCGTTTATTATCATCCCCCACCTCTTTCGATGATGCAGAAAAATACCTGCGCACTCAAAAAGCTTCCATAGAACAAGCCGAGAATGAAACCGTAAAAGCTTCTGTAATTCTTGACGGTAAGGTATACAAAGTACTGATCCGTAAAAACGAAGAAAGAAACTTTGATACCAGTTGCGATTACCAGGACACAGAACATCCGCTTTGCCTTCCCAAAGTAATCGTGTTCCTTCAACTGCTGAATGCCTATGGTGCTAACTATTTCGACAGCATCCGTAACTGGGATAAAGAAAAAAATAAATTACTGGAAGTATACGGCTACTCTTTGTCAGACGATCTGAAAGGCAAGTTTGAATTCGTGTATAAAGACGGAAAACCTTTCCTTCGTGTGCTTGATACCAGTATTAAAAGAGTAGCTCCTGTGGCTGTTCCAGCCAAGCCTGTTTTGCTGCCACAAAAAGAAAAGGAAATATTTGTACCGGAAGTAATAGAAGAAGAAGCGCCGCGGCCTTCTCAACGTCTCGGCGTTGTATTCAACTTCAATAAAAAAACCTATCCCTATTTCACCATCGATGCCGTAATTGGTGAATCGAATGAAGCTGGTGATGGCTTTGCCGGAAAAGCGGAAAAACCGGATATCAGCCGCTATATCGATACAGATAAATTATCTGATGAGGATAAACAGGTATTGACCCTTCTTCGAAAGTTGCAGGAAACAGAGATCAATAAATATATCAGCCGCAATTCACCTTTCTCCGGTATCTGGGAAAATATCATCCACCAGGAAGAGGATGACCTGCCTGCTGAAACAAAAGAACTGATGGCGGAATAACTATTTCCCCGTTTGAAAAAACTTTGTTCTGAACAGGGAGATAATACCCTGTTCTTTATGCTGACAGAAGGAAAACAGTTTAAAACTGCCAATCTCGAACCGTTGCAGGTTTCAGCAGAGGAGGCAAAGCCGCATTTTATCGTAAAGAAAAATTCGAATTACTCCATTCAATGCCGTGTGCAGGCCGGCAGCATGGAATATGACCTGGGTGAAAATGAAAGCAACAGCCCTTTATTCTTTTTATACAACCACCAATTATTCCTCTGGAAAAATAATGAAGTGGTACACCTCGCTGAAAAGTTTTTGCCTTCTGGTAAAATGAGCGTATCAGAAGATGAATGGAGCAAAACCCTTCAACAATTCTTATTACCATTAGCTAAAGAACATAAAGTTGATTTTGATAAATCACTGGTAAAAGAAGTAAAGGATGGCGATCCGGAAGTAAAACTCTTCCTGGTTGAAAAAGGAGAGTACCTCGTGTTCCAGCCTTCTTTCGCTTATAAAGGTTATGAAACAAGAGCAAAGGACCGCGATGAGATCGTAGTGCCACAAGGTGATAAATTATTGATCGTACACCGGAACCGTGAAGCAGAAAGCGCCTTCATGGCCAAGCTGCAAAACCTTCATTCCAATTTCATCGTGAATGAAGAAAACGGATCACTTGCGCTGAAAGGCTCTGACGTATTAAAGAACAACTGGTTCTTCCTGTTTGTAGATGCGATGAAGGAAATGAAAACACCGGTGTTCGGTTTTGAGGCTTTAAAGAATTTCCGGTTCAACACCGCCAAACCACAAACCAAGATCTTCATCAGCAGCAATACAGATTGGTTTGATGCAAAAGTGGACATCGTGTTTGGCGATCAGAAAGTGACTGTAGCAGAGGTGAAACGTGCACTGGCGAATAAACAACAATTCGTTCAACTCAACGATGGTACACTTGGCATTCTTCCTGAAGAATGGCTGAAAAAATATTCACTCCTTTTCCGTGTAGGCGAAGGAAGTTCCAACAACCTGAAACTTTCCCGCTATCACCTCAGTGTAGTGGATGAATTATACGAAACCCGCGATGAAGAAGAACTGGTAGTACAGCTGGAGGAGAAATATGAAAACCTCCGTCAGTTCAACCAGATCAAAGAAGTGGCGCAGCATTTCCATTTAAAAATGATCCTGCGCCCTTACCAGGTAGCAGGTTTCCAGTGGTTGAATTATTTGCGTGAAATTAAATGGGGCGGCATCCTGGCAGATGATATGGGTTTGGGTAAAACCGTACAGGCTCTTTCATTCCTGGAGCATTGCCGCAGTGAACAGGGAAGGATCAAAGCACTGGTAGTTTGTCCCACAACACTGATCTATAACTGGGAAAGTGAGATCAGGAAATTCACTCCTAAACTTACTTACCGTATTCATCACGGTGCTACGCGTACTCGTACACGTGAAGAAATAATGGACCATGATGTAACCATCACCACGTACGGCACTTTGCGCAGCGACATCAAACTGCTGATGAGCGTGGCATTTGATTATGTAGTATTGGATGAAAGCCAGGCTATCAAAAACCCTTCCAGCAAAGTGACCAAAGCGGCTTGTTTGCTGAATGCAAAACACCGTCTTTGCATGAGTGGTACGCCTTTGCAGAATAATACCTTCGATATTTTTGCGCAAATGCATTTCCTGAATCCTGGTATGCTGGGAACGATGGAATTTTTCCGCCAGGAGTTTGCCATACCTATTGATAAGTTTGGCGAACAGGACCGCAAAGAGCACCTGAAAAAGATTTTGTATCCTTTTATTTTAAGAAGAACAAAAGAACAGGTGGCCAAAGACCTTCCGGAGAAACAGGAAATGATCCTCTGGTGCGAAATGGAAGATGAACAACGCAAGATCTATGATGCTTACCGCAATGATTTCCGTGATCGCATTTTGGGAACTATACAGGAACAAGGTATACAGCGCTCGCAACTGACCATCCTGCAAGGTTTGATGAAGCTTCGTCAGATCTGCGACTCGCCGGCTATTTTGAACGAAGAAGAGAAGTTTGATAATCATTCCATCAAACTCGAAGAACTGGGCCGTGAGATCACCGAAAATATCAGCAATCACAAAGCGCTTGTGTTCTCCCAGTTCCTGGGCATGCTGGCATTGATCAAAGCCAAACTGGATGAACTCGGAGTGAAGTATGAATACTTTGATGGAAGCACTTCTGCACCTGACAGGGAAAAAGCTATTCAGAGCTTCCAGAATGATGAAAGCGTAAGGGTGTTCCTGATCTCATTGAAAGCTGGTGGTGTGGGCTTGAACCTAACCGCCGCTGATTATGTGTATATCGTGGATCCCTGGTGGAACCCGGCCGTGGAGCAACAGGCGATTGACCGGACTCACCGTATCGGGCAAACAAAAAACATTTTTGCTTACCGGATGATCTGCCGCGACACTATTGAAGATAAAATATTGCAACTGCAGGACAAGAAGCGGGCTCTTGCGAAAGACCTGATCGCAGATGATACTTCGTTTGTGAAGAGCCTGAGCAAAGAAGATGTAGAATATTTGTTTAGTTAGTACCTTTTCCGCAGGGTTTACATTTTTCGCTGAAGGTGTAGACCCTGCATACCTATCCACCGATACATTCTTGCCATTCATCCGATTTTACCCTCCTTCCCTTACTTACCGCGCAGGTAAATCCCGACCCTTACGTCTAATTTCGTACATCATCTTTTAACCGATTTATGAGAAAAATTCTAGCAATTTTAGCCTTATCCCTTGTGTTTTATAGTGGTTATGCCCAAAAAGCAGATGGCAGTATCACGGGTAAATTGGTAGACACTGCCAGTAAGCAACCCATCAGCGATGCCACCATTTCGCTGTTGCAGGCAAAAGATTCCTCCCTGGTCACGTTTACTTTGACAAACAAACAGGGTCTTTTTGAAATAAAAGGTCTGGCTGCCGGCAATTACCGGCTTATCATCACCCACCAGGTGTATACGGAAATCAAGAGGAGCGTTTCCCTCACAGAAGATAAAAAGCAAGTGAATGTAGGAGAGATCAACCCGGCTAAAGACGTTAAAACGCTTGAAGGCGTAGTTGTTACCAACGAAGCACCTATTGTAGTGAAGAACGATACCATTCAATTCAATGCCAGCGGTTTCAGAACACAACCCAATGCCACAGCAGAAGACCTGATCAAGAAATTGCCAGGTATGGAAGTAGACAAGGAAGGAAACGTGAAATCGCAGGGTGAGCAGGTGCAGAAAGTTTATGTGGATGGCAAGGAGTTTTTTGGTAATGACCCCAAGCTGGCTACTAAAAATATTACGGCTGATATGATTGAAAGCGTACAGGTGTTTGATGATATGAGCGATCAGGCCAAGTTTACCAAGATAGATGATGGAAGCCGTACAAAGACCTTAAATATTAAACTGAAAAAAGACCGTAACAAAGGTTATTTCGGAAGGGCTACAGCGGCTTATGGCAGCAACGACCGTTATGAAGGCAATCTCAGTCTCAACAA
>CBHEUU010000197.1:0-7841 GCA_965990355.1 uncultured Chitinophagaceae bacterium | reverse complement strand
CCGAAAAAGAAGATCGTTCTTGTTTTATGCTGCATATTGCTGGCGTTGCCGGTGCTGTTTTTTATGCGTTACTGGGTGGAAGCGCCCCCTGTAAGATTGCGGACTTATTTCTATAATAACGTTTCTTATATCATTCTGTATGCAGTATATGGAATGGTATTTTATTTTATCCGTTATTCTTACTTCAAAGAAATGCAGCAAAAAGATCTTGTGCTGCAAAACCGTGAATCAGAACTTTCTTTTCTCCGGTCGCAGATCAATCCGCATTTTTTATTCAATAGCTTAAATAATATTTATTCGCTGGTGTACCTGCAATCGCCGCATTCGCTGGAAGCCATTTCAGGTTTTTCAGATCTGCTTCGCTATATGCTGTATGATACTTTGCAGGATGTACCACTGGCCAAAGAAGTTCATTATATCCATCAATACATTGCTTTGCAAAAACTGCGTCATGAATCTCCTATCAAAGCAAATTTCAACGCAACGGGCCCGCTGGAAGATGTGTTTGTTCCTCCCCTGCTGCTGATTCCTTTTGTGGAAAATGCATTCAAGCATGGAACAGTTGATGAAGAAGAGATCATGATCATGCTTGAAACCGACAGGAAGCAGACAAGGTTTTATTGTCAGAATAAAAAAATGGCAGGTAAAAAAGACAGTACGGGAGGCATTGGCCTTCAGAATGTAAAGAGAAGGCTTGAGTTGCTCTATCCCGGCAAACACCATTTATCCATAATGGATGGCCCTGTGCTTTTTATTATTAAATTGGAAATTGATCATGTCTGAAACCCTCAACATACGATGCATTGTGGTGGATGATGAACACCTGTCTGTAAAGCTGATCGCCGATTATATCCGCAAAACACCGGGGCTGAAACTGGTGCTTGAAACCATCCATGTGCAGGAAGCCCTGCCGCTTATCCAAACCGGGGCGGCTGATCTTATTTTTCTTGATATCCAGATGCCGGAAATGACCGGCTTTCAGTTTATGAAAATTGCGGGCGATCAGTGCAAAGTCATTTTCACCACCGCCTATTCCCAATATGCGGTAGACAGTTATGATTACAATGCGGTAGACTACCTGCTGAAGCCAATCACTTTTGAACGGTTTCTTGCGGCTGTTAAAAAGGCCCGCACCTGGGTGAGCAGGGAGAATCCCGAGACGGCTAAAAAGGACCATATCTTTATTAAAACAGCCTACCGGATACAGAAAGTGGACCTGAATGATATTTATTACCTGGAAGGCCTGAGGGATTATATTGCTGTTCATCTTCAATCATCCAAGATCCTGACCCTGGAAAGCATGAAAAACATGGAGGAGCTGTTGCCAGCCAGTCAGTTTATCCGCATCCATAAATCTTACATTATTAATAAAAACAAGATCGATTTTCTGAGCCGGGGGAAAGTGATCGTCAATAAGGTATACCTCCCGGTCGGTGACACTTATAAAGAACGTTTCCAGCAGCTTATCGGCATTTGAGCAGGGAGGAATGAAAGTCTGAAAGGGAAAAATGATCCTTTCTTTTTTTATAAAAAACTTTTGGAGACAAACCCTCCCGCTCTTATCTTTGCACTCCCTTAAAACGGCCCGTTCGTCTAAGGGCTAGGACACCACCCTTTCACGGTGGTGATACGGGTTCGAATCCCGTACGGGCTACATAACGGGAATTTATCCCAAATATCACAGGGCTGCTCCAAAAAGAGCGGCCCTTTTTGTTTCACAGTTAATAGTAATTCTAAACTGCACGAAATGAAAATACTCATAACAGGAACAAGCGGACATCTAGGAGAAGCAATAGCCAGACAATTAAAAGCAAATAACAGCAACTATATCGGGCTTGACATTAATCCATCAGAATTTACTACTCATACAGGCTCAATTACCGACAAAGAACTGGTAAATAGTTTGGTGAAAAAAGTTGATTTTATAATTCACACGGCGACACTTCACAAACCTCACGTTGGCACACATTCTAACCAGGACTTTGTGGACGTCAATATTACAGGGACACTAACTTTATTGGAGGCAGCACGAAAGGCAAACATCAAGGGGTTTATTTACACAAGCACTACAAGTACTTTTGGCGACACGCTGACACCTAAGCCAAATGAACCAGCAATTTGGATAACTGAAAAAACGATTGGCATTCCAAAGAACATTTATGGGGTTACAAAAAGTGCAGCAGAAGACCTTTGCCAAATATTCTATCGTAACCATAAGCTACCTTGCTTAGTTTTAAAAACATCACGTTTCTTTCCCGAAGAAGATGACAAGAAAGCAATTAGAGAAAATTATGAAGACTTGAACATAAAGGCAACTGAATACTTATACCGCAGGGTGGATATTGAAGATGTGGTAACGGCTCATTTGTTAGCAATTGACAAAGTACAAGAGATTGGCTTTGGTAAATATATTATCAGTTCAACTTCACCATTTGAGCAGCAGCATTTAATGGAACTTCACACTGACGCTAATGCGGTGGTTGAAAAAAAATTTCCTGACTTCAAATATCTATTCGCAAAGAAAGGTTGGAAAATACTGCCAAAGATTGATCGTGTTTATGTAAATGAAAAAGCAAGACATGAATTAGGTTGGAAGCCTAAGTATGACTTCCGCTATGTGTTAGACTGTATTGCGGCAGACAAAGACTTTCGCAGCCAACTATCACTTGACGTAGGAATAAAAGGCTATCATGCAGAAACCTTTACAGAAGGCCCATACCCTGTGCAGGATATATAGAAAAACTGTTGAAAGCCCCACTTTCATTGAATTACACAATTATGGATACGCGAGATTATTTCAAAGCAGAAACTTGTGTCACTCTTATGTCTTCCTATGAGCATTGAACATAGAACCAAACTCTCCAAAATTTCTGATAATTCTCCCCTTCAGCCTGCAATTAAATTTTATAGAGAAATAATCTCTCCATTACGTTTCTGATTTTCTTAGACAAATTCGTTATTGAAAAATGCGTTCTATATTGTTCGGTGAGTGATAGTTTTTATGCAAAGCTTTTTTTTCTTCGGACTGTATATTTTCTATGGCTGCGCAAAATGACATCATTATTTAGTTTTCTTACTATGATTTTAAGATTCATTATCATAGAAAAAAAGAGTGGCTAATTTTAGCCATTCCCACTTATCCAGTAATTTTCAATGAATGTATCAATTCATCAGCTATTTCTAAATGATAACTCAACACAATAGGGCTTCCGTCAAATTTTCCTGAAGCTTCTGCTTTCAAAACGCTTCCCGTTTCTTTTTCTT
Source organism: uncultured Chitinophagaceae bacterium (assembly GCA_965990355.1). Lineage (GTDB taxonomy): Bacteria > Bacteroidota > Bacteroidia > Chitinophagales > Chitinophagaceae > Terrimonas_A. Next base: position 4,577 of record CBHEUU010000197.1, on the reverse strand, counting down.
CAAAGCTTACGGGCTGCATTGTAGCTTGGTATCGCTCGTTGGCATCGGCAATCCAATGTTCTATCTCTTTTCGTCCTTTGTGCGTTTTGCCTTCATCATAAACTACGGCTGTTTCGGAAAAACAATTTGCATAAGCAACGCTATCAAAGTTGTTTTGTGTTTTTACTAAATCTGATACTACTTTCGGTAAGTTCATTATTATTTATTTTAGCGGTTATTAAATAGTGGGTACAGTTCCACCGTCAATTACAAAATTTGTTCCTGTTAAATAATTGGCTCTTGGTGAAACAAGAAAACCAACTAATTCAGCTACTTCTTCCGGTTCGGCAGGCCTGCCATAAGGTATCCCACCCAATGCATCCATTACACCTTGTTGCGCCTCTTCTACCGTACTATTTGCATTTCTTGCGATCTCGCCCAACCAGGCAATCGATGCTGTTGTGTTTATCCATCCTGGCGAAACAGTTAGCACGCGAACACCTTTAGGTGTTACTTCATTTGATAGGCTTTTACTATAATTGATCAATCCTGCCTTTGCAGCTGCGTAAGGCAACGTAGATTCATATAGCGGCAGTTTGCCTTGAATCGAAGCTATGTGAATTATAACTCCACTTTTTCGATCAATCATTTGCGGCAAAAATCCTCTGTCAAGCCTAACAGGAGCCAATAAATTAGCTTGTAAGGTTGTTATCCAATCCTCATCATTCAATGCTGAAAAACCACCGGCGGGTGTTGATGAGCCACCAAGGTTGTTTACCAGGATATCCAGGCTGCCATACGTCGACAGTACTTCGCTGATTACTTTTTGTGTACCCTCTGCCTTACTTAAATCGGACGGAATAAAATGTAATTTGCTATTTTCTTCGTCGGGTGCGTTTCTTGCGGTAATAATAACTGTTGCGCCAGCTTGCAAAAGCCTTTCTGCAATTGCTTTTCCTGCTCCTTTTGTACCTCCTGTTACCAATGCAATTTTGCCTGATAATTCATTCTTGAAATTAAACTGTTCCATTTTTTAGAATTATTTATAGGACAAAATTGATGTATAAAAACAGTTTGCACAAGTACGGCATTACGATTCATATAGGGATAAATTATTCCCCTATTGCATGAATTGAGACATACATTTAGCTTTGTTATATGTATGAAAGGAAAGTAATACCGAACTTGAATTGCGGGCTTGATTTGATAGGAGAGGTGCTTTATGGTAAATGGAAAATCCGTTTGCTGTGGTTTATCAATGAGGGGCATAAACGCCCAAGCGAACTGCAACGCAAAATTCCCGATGCGTCACGCAGGGCTTTGAATATTCAGCTGAATGAATTGGAAAAACACGAATTGGTTACCAGAAAAATCTATCCTGTTGTACCGCCAAAAGTAGAATACAGTCTTACCGAATTTGGTAAGACCTTAGTTCCGGTGATTGCCGCTTTAGGTCAATGGAGCAGTGAGCACGAAGAACGTTTGCGGGATGTGATTTTGGGGACAGCTATAAGTGCTGATTTGAAAAATATCCCTAATTAGTTATCTGTTTATCTAAGATATCGTCCAACTCTTTATTTATCTAAAATAAAGTGGTATTGTGTGTATTTCGGTGAAAGTGCCCCCTCTGTTTCGGGCCAAACTGGCCACCAATTTGATTACCGGATGATGCGTATCTAAGTTCCTTTCCCTCTGAACAACCAGACTCCGCATAAATTCCTGATAACTAGTCCGGACTAACGATTCCGCTACTATTTTATAATTTATTTACAAAGTTTACATTTCTATTTACAATCCAAACCACCCGACCCGAAAAATATCAAAGTAGATTCGCTGAATCAATTTGAAAGGATATGAAAAATAAAAAAAATGTCATCTATGCGCTGGTCTTACCGCTGGTTGTGGTGAGCGGACTGGTATTTGCTAACCGTGAAAACAAAAATGAAACTGAGCGATCCCCAAAGCCGTTGTCCGTTGCTGACAGCAAAGCCCGCCTGGATGAAAGGAAAAAATGGGAGGCTTCTCCTGACGGCATAAAGTACAAAGAATGGGAGGTTTCTCCTGAAGGTAAAAAAGTGCATGCCAGTCATGATAAGATAAGGAAGTACATAAAGGCTTTTGCCGATATGGAGGCCGTGGTAACCTCTGTTACTTTTCAGCGCCCAAACGCGAAATCATCAGGACCAAAATGGCTTATAGTCAGGATTAATGGCGAAGAATACATGATGCAATTTATTCCTAAGGAGTTTCAGCAGTTAAACAGCCTGAAAGTTAACGACAATATAATTGTAAGAAGCCGCAGCGCAGGGTATTCGCCTAATCATCCATATTTGATTATTTCGGGCGACTATATTGAGCGAAATAACAAGATACTTTTTAAACGTGATTTTAGTAAAAATGACGGTTGCTGAGGATTAGCTGCAATAGCTATTAAAACTGGCTCTAATGTCCCCCCGAAACGGATCAGTTTGGATTTCATAGGTTCGTACCGCGTCACCGCTGATCAGCACCAGCTGCTTTCAGAATAAGTGAACGTAAGCGTTCTTCATGCTCATCTCCCCAGTTACCAATAGATGAAATAACCGGTATCAGCGTTTTTCCAAAATCCGTCAGCGTATATTCCACTTTCGGCGGCACAACCGGATAGATTATTCTTTCAACCAGTTCATGCGCTTCCAATTCTTTTAACTGCATGTTCAACACCCTACGGGAAGCATCAGGTATTTTGCGTTGCAGTTCGCTCGGACGCTTAAACCCTTCGTTGATAAACCACAATAACCGGATTTTCCACTTACCATATAGCACTTCACCAACCAGATCCAAACCACAATTCAGATTCGGTAATGTCTTTTTTTCATACATGTTACAAAGGTAGTCCTATGATTCATTTTAGGCAATAGGGGAATAATTTATCCCTATATGAATCGTAGCACCGTACTTGCCTGACTCATACATACTGCTGAAATTTGCATAAAGCATTTACCGTATGAAACAGCAATTTAATTATGAAAACGAACTGTCCGGTATGGTTGCTCTTGTAACCGGCGGAACCAAAGGTGCAGGTAGAGCAATTGCGCAGCGCCTGCTGGATGCAGGAGCAACCGTGATCATCACTGCGAGGAACCAACCTCAAGACAATACCGGAAGCCTGCATTTTATTGCAGCCGATCTGAGTCTGCCGCAGGATACACAAAAAGTAGTCAGGCAGGTGTTGGATAATTATGGCAAGCTTGATATCCTCGTCAATAACCTCGGCGCTTCTGAAACACCCGGTGGAGGGTTTGCAGTACTGACAGATGAAGATTGGGAATCAACCCTCCGCACTAATCTTTTGGCACCCGTGCGTCTGGATCGCGGATTTTTACCACAAATGCTTCAACGTGGCAGTGGTGTAATTATTCACATCGCTTCCATTCAGGGAAAATTGCCTTTATATGACTCCACGCTACCTTATGCGGCAGCCAAGGCCGGTCTCATCAATTACAGCAAAAGCCTGTCTAATGAAGTATCACCCAAAGGCGTACGTGTGCTGACTGTGTCTCCGGGCTGGATCAAGACCACCTCTGCAATCAGGATGGTGGAACGTATAGCTAAAAGCTCAGGTTCAAGTATAGAAGAAGCTGAAAAAAGTATCGTGGATGCCTTGGGCGGTATCCCTTTTGGCAGGCCTGCAAAGCCCGAAGAGGTTGCAGAATTAGTTGGCTTCCTGGTATCACCACGGGCCGGATATTTAACAGGTACTGAATACGTGATCGATGGCGGAACAGTGCCAACCATTTAATTATACTAGTGTTTACTTATAAAAAAAGAATCCCATGAGCTTACCTCCAGTAATTGCCGCTATAGTGCAGGCCCAAAATAATTTAGATCACCAGGCTTACGCCAATTGTTTTAATGAGGATGCCATCGTTCATGACGAGGGACATATCCATCGCGGCAAAGCCGAGATCAAAGAATGGATCAAACAGGCTAATGTAAAGTATCAAAGCAAAATGAAGCCACTTGATTTCAGCCAGAATGGCGATATCGCAGTGTTAGTAGCAGAAGTATCCGGAACATTTGATGGAAGCCCGGTAATATTAAAATACAACATGGAACTTAAGAATGGGTTGCTCCAGTCATTGAAAGTGACAGGCTGAGCAAAACAAGCAGGTGGCGCGTTGGTACTTTTGTCCTTTAAAAATAATTGGAAATGAAAAATAAGTTGTGGCTGAAAGAAGTCTTATATTTATTTTTATATGAGCGTTAGCATAAAAATTCTTTGCCTATTTTTCACCCTGTACAATTTCACTGCATTAGCCCAATCAGTTACGCCGGATGAGTACGGATTAAAAGAGTTCAGAATAGAGGATAAAAAATTAGGGCTTATAAATTTTTATGTTGATACGACCAACTTGAAAAGGAAATCGCCTTTATTTATTGAGACAAATGGCAGCGGTGGAATGCCACTCTGCCTGTATATAAAAGGTAAAAAATTTGTAACCACCTCCACTTCATTTAGTTCCTTACTCCTGGATAAAACTAAAGATAAGTTTCATTATGTAATACTAGGGAAGCCTGGTACTGCTTTTTGTGATACGTTAGATTTGAATATGGGG
>CBHEUU010000196.1:0-7852 GCA_965990355.1 uncultured Chitinophagaceae bacterium | reverse complement strand
TAACCGATCAAACTTCAACACCAACCGGTAAAGCCCAACTGATGCCTGGTGGTAATAAAGCTATGCTGGTGCTTGATGATGGCAGTACCATATTGCTTGATAGTGCGGGCAATGGCAATATTGCTACACAAGGCAGTACAAGTGTATCAAAACTGAATGGGGAAGTGGTATATAATAACGGACAGGACAACGCTTCCGCAGCAACATCCTTCAACACATTGCGTACACCCAAAGGCGGCCAGTATCAACTCACCTTAGGTGATGGCACCAGGGTATGGGTGAATGCGGCTTCCTCCCTGCGTTATCCTACAGCTTTTACCGGTAATGACAGAACAGTAGAACTCACCGGCGAAGCATATTTTGAAGTAGCCAAAGACCCATCCAAACCTTTTCATGTTGTGTTGAACGGCATTGAAGTGGAAGTGCTGGGAACGCATTTTAATATCATGGCGTATGAGAATGAAAAATCAGTGCGTACTACTTTACTGGAAGGTGCAGTTAAACTGAAAACTGCTGCAGGCCATGCATTGTTAAAACCCGGTGAGCAGGGCATTCTTACTAAAGCCGGCGGTACCCTGAATGTTACCAATAAAGTTGATCTCAATCAGCAAGTGGCCTGGAAGAATGGTTATTTCCAATTCAACAGAACTGATCTTGAAACCATCGGCCGCCAGCTTGAACGCTGGTATGATATAGATATCGTGTATGAAGGTAATGTACCCAAAAAAGAATTCTGGGGTAAGATCCCAATGAATGTAAATGCTGATGAGGTATTAAAGATACTGGAGAGCAGCAATGTGCATTATACAATCGAAGGAAAGAAAATTGTTTTCAAACCATAATATTAATGACTATGAAACTCCATCCGTACTCTGTATAAACGATCGGCCTGGTCAAAAAAAGACCGTTCTGCATTGCGGGCAGAACGGTCATAAAAGGGCCAAATGCTAACACATTCCGGTGAAAGAATGGATTTTTTAACCCTACAATCAAAACTATGCAAATTAAGGCTCTTTGCAAAGGCTTGCCTGTATTAAGCCTGATGATGCCAGCCCGACAGCCCTATTTCAAGAACAAAATCTGGCTGATTATGAAACTGACTTCTTTACTGCTTTTTTGCGCTACCCTGTATGCCAGTGCTGCAGGCAATGCGCAATCCATTAACCTGTCTGTGAAGAATACACCGTTGGAATCCGTGTTCATGCAAATTGAAAAGCAAACCGGCTTTGTGTTCTTCCTCGATCAGTCAACCATTGACCTCGATCAGCGGGTGACCGTCGAACTTAAGAATGCAACGTTGCAGGAAGCCCTGGAACGATGCCTTAAAAATCAACCGGTAAGCTACACGCTCGTGGGAAAAACGATCGTGATCAAAAAGAAAGAAACACTTCCGCCTGCTGCGCCAAAACCGCCCGTACCGGTTGATCTGAGCGGGCGTGTAACGGATGAAGCGGGTAAACCACTTGCCGGTGTATCAGTATCTGTGAATGGAACAACAAAAGGCACTACTACGGATGAGAATGGTAATTTCTCCATTGCAGCAGAGCCAGGCACTGTACTGAAGTTTAGCTATGTGGATTACCAGGAAACAACCGTAACGATAAAGAATCAAACATCTGTTACCGTTACGCTGAAACTGGCCGAGCAAGCCATGAATGATGTGGTGGTGGTAGGTTATGGTACACAACGCCGCTCGGATGTAACCGGTGCTATCTCATCTGTGGATGTATCTAAATTAGCGGGTACGCCACTCCGTTCGGTTGACCAGGCTTTGCAAGGCCGTGTGGCAGGTGTGAGCTTTGTGCAAAACTCCGGAATGCCCGGTGCCGGTGCAGCGATCCGGATCCGCGGCGGCAACTCTATCAATGGCAGCAATGAACCTCTGTATGTAATTGATGGGGTACCCGTGTTTGCCGACCAGGGTGGTGATGCCACTTCACTGAATCCGCTCAATAGTATCAGCCCTTCAGATATTGAATCCATTGAGATTTTGAAAGATGCTTCGGCTACTGCTATCTATGGTTCACGTGGTGGCAATGGCGTAGTGCTTATTACTACTAAAAGAGGTAAACGCGGTCAGTCAACATTAACATTCGATAGCTATGTGGGTTTCCAGGAAAGAACAAACGGGTATAAATTGCTGAATGCATCTCAGTTTGAACAACTCGCCAATGAAGCCAGTGTAGCAGAAGGCGGCCTGCCTTTGTATGATCTTACACAAACACCTGCTACTACAGATTGGCAGGACGCTATCTTCCGCCGCGCACCTATTCAATCTCATTCACTTTCGTTTTCCGGTGGTGATGCAAAGAGCCGGTTCCTGCTGACCGCAAATTATTTTGATCAGAAAGGTGTGGCCCATTCATCTGATCTGAAACGTTATTCCCTTCGCCTGAATATGGACCGCGATATCCGGGAGAATTTTAAAATAGGCGCCAGCATTACAGGCAGCAATGTCCGCACTAACCGCGTCAACAGCGGATCATTATTTTCCATGGCTACTACAGCACCCAACCTGCCGGTGAAGCAACCCGATGGCAGCTATACCGATCTCAATAATCAAGGAGAACCTTTTGATAACCCTGTAGCACTGGTAGAGAACTATAAAAACTACAACAATATATTCCGTGCACTGGGTAATGCTTACTTAAGTATTCAGATCATTAAAGGCCTCACCTTTAAAACACTTTGGGGTGGAGATATCAATTATGGCCGCAGCGATATTTATATGCCGCAGGCTGTTTATTCAGGCGCACAGCAAGGTGGTGATGCAACTGTATCCACCAATCAAACCTTTACCTGGCTGAATGAAAACACACTGAATTATCTTATCAATAAAGATGCGCACCGCATAGAAGTGCTGGCTGGTTTTACACAACAGAACTCCAAATATCAATCCCTCGGTGCAGAAGCCATGGGTTTTTTGAATGATAATCTTGGTACGAACAATCTTGGTAATGGCGCCACGTCTCAACCTCCATCCAGCAGCATTGCTGAATGGTCATTGCAAAGTTATCTGGGAAGGATCAATTATGCTTTTGATAATAAATACCTCCTTACATTAACCGGTCGCTATGATGGCTCTTCACGATTCGGAAAAAATAACCGCTTTGGCTTTTTCCCTTCTGTCGCTTTCGCCTGGAGAATGGATCAGGAATCGTTTATACAAAACCTGGATGTATTCAGCAACCTGAAACTGCGGATCACACATGGAGTAACTGGCAACCAGGATGGCATTGGCAATTCTCCTTCACTTGATCTGATGGGAAGGCTTAACTACACCATTGGTAATGTGAACGTGATCGGTCTTTCGCCTTCACAGGTAGGTAACCCCGATCTGAAATGGGAATCCACTGCACAAACAGATCTTGGATTGGAAATGGGATTCTTCAACAACAGGCTTACAATTATCGCTGATGTGTATTATAAGAAAACAAGCGACCTGCTGTTGAATGTAAAAATTCCAACCACTTCCGGTTATGCAACTTCCCTGCAAAACCGCGGTAAAGTAGAAAATAAAGGATTGGAATTTACGGTGAATGCAGAGCCTGTAAGGAGCAAAGCTTTCAGTTGGACAACCAGCGCCAATATTTCTTTCAACAGGAATAAGATACTCGACCTGGCAGGTGTCGACCGGTTGTTTGCCGGTCAGGGGCCTAATCAATCTACTATACTGCAAGTAGGCCAGCCCCTGGGCAGTTTTTATGGTTATGTATCCGACGGATTATTTCAATCAGCAGATGAGATTGCCGGTTCCGCACAACCTACGGCTAAACCGGGCGATATCCGCTTTAAGGACATGACTGGTGATAAAAAGATCAATGACAATGACCGGACGATACTGGGGCATGCACAACCTAAATTCTCCGGCGGTTTCACCAATTCATTTTCTTATAAAGGTTTTGATCTCGTGATATTGGTGCAGGGCGTGTATGGCAACAAACTGTATAACGTTAATAAAGCAACACTGGAAAACCTGACTGGTTTGCAAAACCAAAGCATTACTGTGCTTGACAGATGGACGCCTACTAACACGAACACCATCATTCCCCGTGCAACCAGTATTAAACCTACAGCCCGTTCCTGGGACAGGTTTGTGGAAGACGGATCTTACCTGCGTGGTAAAAGCATACAACTGGGTTATAACCTGCCCAGTAGTATACTGCAACGCGTTAAGATCTCCTCCCTGAAAGTATATGTGAACCTGCAAAATATTTTCACGATCACCAATTACTCAGGTCTTGATCCCGAAGTGAGCCGGTATGGTTCGGATAATATAAGCCCCGGCTTTGATTCCGGCGCTTATCCAAATGCCCGTACGATCACCTTCGGTATCAATGCCAGTTTTTAACGATCAAATTTTAGTCAAATGCAAAAGATCAGCTTATTCCTTATACTCGCTTTCGTTGTAAGTTCCTGTGCCAAGCTGGACTTAGTACCCGAAGGCACTTATACCACCGGTAATTTTTATAAAACAGATGCAGATGCAAATGCTGCCATCATAGCCGCCTATTCCAATCTAACCAGCGCGGATCTCTACAACCAGTTTATGGAAGTGATACAAAGCCAGGGGACCGATGATGCCGAATGGGGCAATGGACGGAATACACAAAACACAGACAAAACATCGCTCGATAAATTCACGTACGACCAGGGCACTAATTTGTTCTACCGTTTTTGGAGCACTTCGTACAGTGTGATCAATAATGCCAATGCAGCATTTGATAATATCAGCCTGATGAATTCGTTGACGGAAGAAAAGAAAAAGCAATATCTCGGTGAAGCCAGTTTTATCAGGGCATTGATATATTTTAATCTCGTCCGTCTTTGGGGCGGTGTACCCTTGAAATTAGCCGCCACTACTTCTTTGCAAAACCTGGCCATCGAACGTTCAACTGCCGAGGAAGTGTATGCACAGATTGAAAAAGACTTTCAGTTTGCAGCTGATAACCTGCCACTGACCTATGAAGCAAAATCAGCGGGCCGTGCTACCAAGGGTGCTGCCATGTCTATGCTTGTTAAAGTTTATCTCACACGCCAGGAATATCAGAAGGCGGCGGATAAAGCGCAGGAAGTAATGGGCTTGAATCTTTATTCTTTGTGGAACAATTATGCTGACGTATTCCTTATTGCCAATGAAAATAAAAAGGAATCCATTTTTGAAGTGCAGTACGTGGGAGGCACAGGAAATATCGGCAGCAGCTATGCAGGTTTTTTCCGCCCTTCATTTGATAAACGTCCGGGTTTTGGCGGCAATGGCGATAACCCTGTAACAAAAAATCATTATGATGCTTACCCGGCTGGTGATTTGAGAAGGGATGTGAACGTGATCCTTTATTCTTACACCGTTGATCCGAAAGCACCTACCACTGTTAAGTTCCCTTATTATGTCGCTAAATACAAAGACCCGTCTGCATTAAATGTCAACAGCGCGGGCAATAATTACTATATCGTTCGCTATGCAGACATTTTATTGATGTATGCAGAAGCATTGCACCAGGTAAGTGCCGGCAATGCCGCTGCATATGAAGTTTTCAACCAGGTAAGGCGACGTGCTTACGGGTTGCCTCTCAATACGCCTTCTGCAAAAGATCTGCCTGCCGGGTTGAGTACCCAGCAATTCCAGGATTCCGTATTGAAAGAACGCCGCCTGGAGTTTGCCTTCGAAGGCCAGCGCCGTTTTGATCTTTTAAGAAATGGTAAATTGAAGCAAGCTGTGAATGCCCAGGACCCCGCAATTGTGATCCAGGACTGGAAGCTTTTATTTCCCATACCAACACTGGAAATGGATACCAATCCATTGCTGGTGCAAAATGACGGTTACTAAGATCATTTCCTGTTTACTTATTGTAAAACATTACCCGGATGAAACGGAGCATATTAAATCTTCGTATAGAGAGATGTATATGCGGAGTTCCATCCGGCCAAATTAAAAGATAAAAAATATACGGATGAAAAAATCATTTGTTATTGTTGTATTCACTGTATTGCTTTTCCCGGCCTTATGTGGCTTTGTATTCTTAAAAAAAAGATATGATCTCTGTGTGTACGGAGAAACACCGGCCGGCATTATGACCGCTATCCAGGCAGCCCGTATGGGAAAGAAAGTGATCCTGCTGTCAACCTCACAGCATGTGGGTGGTGTAGCTACATCAGGACTCACCGCTACTGACCTTAACAATTTCCGTTCTGCAGGTGGATTAACCCGTGAGTTTTATCAACGCATCTATACATACTACAGTGATTCGTCTGCCTGGAAAAACCAGCATCGCGATGTGTTCTTTGAACAATCCAAAAAAAGAACATTCACCGGTAAAAATGATTCGCTGCGTATGCAATGGGTGTATGAATCACGCGTGGCGGAAGATATATTGAAGAAGATGCTGAAAGAGGCGGGAGTGACTGTTAGATATAAAGAACGCCTTGATCTTGATAAGGGTGTGGTAAAGAAGAATAATGCCATCGTTTCCATAAAAATGGAAAGTGGTAAAACATATACGGCTTCCATTTTTGTTGATGCTACCTATGAAGGCGACCTGATGGCCAGGGCCGGCGTATCCCATATCGTGGGCCGCGAACCGAATAGTACGTATAATGAAACTATCAATGGTATAAGGTTGAATGAAGTGATAGGTGTAAAAGGAGTATCCATTGATCCTTACCGGAAAAAAGGAGACGCTAGTTCCGGTTTGCTGCCTTATCTCGAACCCCGCATACCTGGTCCTGATGGCAGCGGGGACAAACGCACGCAGGCTTATTGCTACCGGATGACGCTCACAGATGATCCTGCGAATAGCATTCCTATCGAAAAACCAGCGGATTATAATCCTGATTGGTATGAATGGCTCGCGCGTTTAATAGAACTGGATCCTGAACGGCCACTGAATACATTCATCACGTTTACTCCTATGCCCAACCGGAAAACAGATACCAATCATGCCGATTTTGTAGGCGGTGCTTATGAATGGCCGGAAGCTAACTATACCACCCGTGATACAATAGCCCGCATGCACAAAGCGTATGCACTTGGTTTGCTTTGGTTTTTTGGCAATGATCCAAGATTACCGGAAACCATGCGTGCTGAAATGAAACGTTGGGGACTTCCCAAAGATGAATTCCAGGATACCGGCAATTTTCCCAACCAGCTTTATGTACGTGAAGCCCGCCGGATGATCGGTGATTATGTAATGAATGAACGCAATTGCAATGGCACTGAAAAAGCACCGGAACCAGTAGGTGTAGCCACTTATCCGTTGGATTGTCATTTTGTATCCCGAGTGGTAGATAATGAAGGCAAAGTGCGTATTGAGGGCAGTTATGGCAAACAAAAAAATACTTATTACACCATCAGTTACCGTTCGCTGATTCCCAAAGCTGCGGAGTGCAGTAATCTGCTTGTGCCGGTCTGCCTTTCTTCTTCGCATGTGGCATATAGTTCCATCCGGATGGAACCGGTGTATATGATACTGGGTCAATCATGCGGTACTGCAGCCGTATTGGCATTGAACAATAAAACAAGTGTGCAGCAGGTGAAATATGAAGAATTGCAACAGCAACTGCTGAAAGATGGGCAGGTGCTTTCGCTGAACCGTTGATCAATCAACCATCAACTTGCTATATGAAAAAACTACTGACGATTGCAGCATTGCTGCTGGGCTTCGTTATACAATTGCGTGCGCAAGCCATCAAAACAGAACTGGTAGATTCTGCCGGTGTGTACAAACTTTATCGTGGTGGCACTCCTTATATTATCAAAGGAGCTGCTGCCAATAATTTCCCCGCTACAGTGGCGGACTTTGGTGGCAACACCATCCGCACCTACAGTATCAATGATTCCACGGGCCGCTGGTTG
>CBHEUU010000195.1:0-7895 GCA_965990355.1 uncultured Chitinophagaceae bacterium | reverse complement strand
GAGTCCTGCATGGTATGCAACTGCTTTCACCCCATTGGCAACCAGCAGGGCCGCCATTTCTTCAGTTGTTTTTCTGTTCAGTGTATAAATGATCCCGCTCTTCGACTTCATACTCTTAATGAAGCGAACGATACTTTCATCTGTCTGTGATTTCTTGATCTTGGGTTGGATCTCATAATAGAGATTAGGCCGGTTGAAAGAAGAAATAAAAATATTCGGCTTCCGCAAATCAAGATTCTTAATGATATCGCTTTGTACTTTAGGCGTGGCGGTTGCTGTTAAAGCAATCACCGGAATATCGGGGTTTATCTGCGTCATCATTTCGCGGAGGCGACGGTATTCAGGACGGAAATCATGTCCCCATTCTGAGATACAGTGTGCTTCGTCTACTGCGAAAAAAGACAATTTGAGATCTGAGAAGAATTCCAGGTTCTCCTGCTTGGTAAGCGTTTCCGGTGCAACGTATAACATTTTTGTTTTGCCGGTCAGCAGGTCATCATGAACTTCTTTTATTTCTTTTTTTGAAAGTGTTGAGTTAAGGAAATGCGCTACTTCATCGTTGCTGCTATATCCTCTTACCAGGTCAACCTGGTTCTTCATCAGCGCGATAAGTGGTGAAACGATAATAGCAACACCTTCGCTTACCATAGCTGGCAATTGATAACAAAGGCTTTTACCACCACCAGTAGGCATGATCACAAATGTATCATGGCCTGCCAATAAAGATTCAATTACTTTTTCCTGTGTGCCTTTGAATTTATTAAACCCAAAATGTTCCTGTAAAGCTTTGTGGAGATCAAACCGTTGTTTTGGTTGATTGGTTTCCTTTGCTTGTTTTTTTGCAGCGCCTTTTTTTGCAGTTGTTGTTCCCATTTGCTCTCAATTATTATCCCCAGATCAACGTCCGGAGTCATCACTCATTATATAAGATACCTATTTTACTCCAAACCTGTGTCTGATCAGGCTAGTTTTACACAAACGCTCGGCTACGGTAAACAGAATAAGGTTTCTCTTGGAAAAAGCCGGGGATGATCGGCGGTTGGAATAAAACTAATCCGGCATTGGCGGCCGAGGAAGAAATTTCAGCACAGATCCTTAACCCTGCTCAAGAGGACTGCGAATTTACAACTCAGCAGTGGTTTCTCATAGCCCAAATCGTTAAAATTCCGGGAAATGGATGGTTAACAGGGTTTTGAAGTTAAAAGCTCTAATTTTGTCCATCATTCGCCATTGGCGAACAATTTCTTATGGCTGTTTCCGTTAAAGAGATCGCTTTGCAAACCATTGTCCTGGAAGCCCAGGCAATTGCAGGCCTTCGATCTTACATTAATGAAGATTTTGAAAACGCTGTATCAGCCATCGCCGGTTGTACTGGTCGCATTGTCATCAGTGGAATAGGTAAAAGCGCAGTGATTGCCCAAAAAATTGTGGCCACATTCAACTCTACCGGCACTCCCTCCATATTCATGCATGCAGGTGATGCTATCCATGGTGATCTTGGCATAATACAACAAGATGATATAGTGATCATTATAAGTAAAAGCGGAGAAAGCCCCGAAATCAAAATGCTGGTGCCGCTGATAAAGAACTTTGGAAACACAATCATCGCAATGGTAGGCAACCTCCAATCATTCCTGGCTAAACATTCGCAGATTATTCTTAACACTACGGTGGACCAGGAAGCATGCCCGAATAATCTCGCACCAACATCGAGCACTACAGCACAATTGGTAATGGGCGATGCACTGGCCGTTTGCCTGATGGAGCTGAAAGGGTTCCGTGGTGAGGATTTTGCCAAGTTCCACCCCGGTGGCACATTGGGTAAAAAGCTTTATCTCAGGGTTTCAGACCTCTATCCTTCCAATGAAAAACCACAGGTAAGCCCTTCGCAGACATTGACAGAAGTGATTATGGAAATGACGCAGAAAAGACTGGGGGTAACAGCTGTGACAGATGAAAAAGATCACTTACTTGGTATTATCACCGATGGTGACCTGAGAAGAATGCTCCGGAATAATATTAAACTGGATGATCAGCTTAAAGCCTCAGACATCATGACAAAAGACCCAAAAACGATAGCTCCCGATGAATTGGCAGTACAGGCACTGGATGTACTCAGGAAAAATGAGATCACTCAATTGGCTGTTACAGAAAAAGGAGTTTATCTTGGCATCATACATTTACACGACCTGATAAAAGAAGGTTTAATTTAACCAGTGAACACGCCCGTTCACTTTCATTATTACTATGAACAAACATCATTACGTTGCGATCATGGCCGGTGGAATCGGCAGCCGTTTTTGGCCAATGAGCCGTACAAATTATCCCAAACAATTCCTGGATATTCTTGGTACCGGCAAAACACTGATCCAACAAACCTTTGAAAGGTATAATCAACTGGTCCCTGCTGAAAACATTTTTATCGTTACTTCACAGGAGTATGTTGATCTCGTAAAAAAACAATTACCTGAACTGCCTTTTGATAACATACTGGCTGAGCCTTCCCGGAAAAACACAGCGCCCTGTATAGCCTATATCGCTTTCAAACTTTATCAGAGAGATCCGGAAGCCTTGATGATGGCTGCACCTGCAGATAACCTCATTCTTGATACTTCGGCTTTCATCGAAACAGCTAAGAGAGCGCTCGATTTTGTAAGTCATATCAATGCCCTGGTAACTATTGGTATAAAGCCTACTTATCCAAATACCGGATATGGTTACATCCAGCATGATGGGCCGGAAGCTGCGCCTGGGGTTCACAAAGTGAAAACATTCACAGAAAAACCGAATCTTGAGCTGGCAAAGACTTTCCTGGCCAGCGGAGATTTTCTCTGGAATGCCGGCATCTTTACCTGGAAAGTAAAAACCGTTGTAAATGCCTTTGAAAAATTCCTGCCGGAAATGTTCGAGGTTTTTCATGCAGAGAGAAATAACTTGAATACCCCAGAGGAAAGAGACGCTATAGAAAGAATATATCCTCAGTGTACGAATATTTCCATTGATTTTGGCATCATGGAAAAAGCAGATAATGTATATGTGATCCCTGCTTCATTTGCCTGGAGCGATCTTGGTACCTGGAACAGTGCCTGGGAAAACATGGAAAAAGACTATTTTCAGAATGCTGTAGTCGGTAATTATGTAATGGTAGTGGACGCAAAAAATACCATGGTGCATGTGCCTGACAACAAACTGGTATTATTACAAGGATTAGAAAATTATATTGTAGTAGATACAAAAGACGTGTTGCTCATCTGTAAAAAAGATAAAGAGCAGGAAATTAAAGAATATGTAGCCGAAATCAAACGTAATAAAGGTGAGCGTTTTCTCTAACCAAAATTCCCCGGCACCTCCCACCCAGGCGGCCTGGGATATAAAACGTCAATAAACTGTTTTTATACAACCTTGTGAATGCAAGGTTTTTTTATTTTTAATCTCTAAACGATTCTATGTCCCCCTATCCGCTTCATAATATACTATTCCTTGATATCGAAACTGTGCCTCAGCATGCCGGTTATGAACTGGTACCTTCTGAGTGGAAAGAACTCTGGGCGAAAAAAGCAGAAGTGTTGCTCCGGAACCGGGAGGATGAAACTGCAGAAACGATTTATAACCGCGCTGGCATCTATGCCGAGTTTGGAAAAATTGTCTGTGTCAGTTGCGGTGTGATCCAATCTGGCGGAGAAGATAAAAAACTGTTGCTGAAATCATTTGCAGGTGATAATGAAAAGCTGTTATTGTACGAATTCTCTGAAATGCTTCGCAAATGGTCTGGCAATGAACCAAAATTCCTTTGCGCACACAATGGGAAAGAATTTGATTTTCCTTTTCTCTGCAGGCGGATGATCATTAATGGTCTAAGTATCCCAACCATCCTTAATTCAAGCGGCAAAAAACCATGGGAAGTAAATCACCTGGATACCATGGAGCTCTGGAAATTCGGTGACTTTAAAAGTTATACTTCCCTTAATCTGCTGGCCAATGCTCTTGCTGTTCCTACACCCAAAGACGATATAGATGGAAGCATGGTTTGGGAAGTATACTGGAAGGAAAGGAACCTGGAAAGGATTGTTACCTATTGCCAGAAAGACGTGGTGACCGTGGCACAGATCTTCTTACGGATAATGGGCGAACCGCTAATAAAAACGGAGAACCTCGAAATTAAAGCCTGATAAGGCGTCCGCTTCTCCCTGCCTCAAAATCTTTGGAAAGTGCACGCTTTGGATTTTCTACCTTCGTTGTATCAACTAAATCCATTCATACCATGCAAAGAACAAATTATTCTTCAGGAGTTAAATGGGAAAACATTGTTGGGTACAGCCGAGCTGTAAAAGTGGGAAACATTATAGAAGTAACCGGCACAGTAGCTGTAAATGAAAATAACGAACTTGTTGGCTCCAACAGCCCCTACAAGCAAACCCGCTTCATTCTTCAAAAAATTGAAAAAGTGCTGCAACAGGCCGGTGCTTCCTTAAAAGATGTAGTACGCACCCGCATGTTTGTAACAGATATCAGCCTCTGGGAAGAATATGGAAAAGCACATGGTGAATTCTTTGGTGATATCAAACCCTGCACATCCATGATAGAAATAAAAGCATTGATCGCACCTGAATATCTCATAGAAATTGAAGCGACTGCTATACTAACCCAGTGATATGAATATTGAAACACTACAGGAATATTGCCTTTCCAAACCTGATGTGGAGGAAGCATTGCCTTTTGGTCCGGATACACTTGTATATAAAGTAAACGGGAAAATCTTCTTATTAGTAGGCCTTGAAAATGATCCGCTTCGGTTCAATGTTAAATGCGACCCCGATAAAGTACAGGAATTAAGGGAGGAATTTTCCTGTGTTTTACCAGGCTATCATATGAATAAAAAACATTGGAATACCATTGTTGTAGATGGTTCTGTTTCGAATACCCAACTCAAAGAATGGATTGACTGGTCCTATGAACTGGTGAAAGGAAAACCCAAATCCAGGAAAAAATAAACCGTTACACCTAAACTAACCACATTGCCGATCTCATCGAAATTACCAGATACAGGCACCAGCATTTTTACTGTAATGAGTGCCCTTGCTACTGAACACAAAGCTGTAAACCTGGGACAGGGGTTTCCTGATTTTCCGATGGACCAGGACCTTATTGCGCTTGTAGAAAAATCCATGCGTTCCGGATTTAATCAATATGCTCCCATGCAGGGGTATTTACCTCTAAGAGAAATTCTTTCACAGAAAATAGAATCTTTATACGGAACATCTGTAAGCCCGGATACGCAGATCACTATTACCCCTGGCGGTACTTATGCCATTTATACTGCGCTGACAACTTTATTACAACCAGGAGATGAAGTGATCATTTTTGAGCCTGCTTATGATAGTTATATTCCTAATGTAGTAGTGAACGGTGCCAGACCAGTATTGATCAATCTTCAATTCCCTGAGTATAAAATTGATTGGGAGGAAGTAAAGCGGAAGATAACTCCGCGAACTAAAATGATCATGCTTAACAGCCCACACAACCCAACCGGTGCTATATTAAAAGAAGAAGATATTGACCAGCTCCGGGCAGTTGTTGCTGGCACCGGTATTTATATTTTGAGTGATGAAGTATATGAGCATCTCATTTATGATAATGCTGCTCATTGTAGTATGCTTCGCTATCCTGATCTCCTCGAAAGAAGCTTTGTGTGTTTCTCCTTTGGAAAAGTTTATCACTGCACAGGATGGAAGCTCGGTTATATTGTTTCTTCACCATCACTAATGAAAGAATTCAGAAAGCTTCATCAATTCAATTGCTTCTCCTGTCATACACCCTCCCAGGTTGCCCTTTCCGGTTTCCTGGAAAATAAAGAAGCTTATCTTGGTTTAGGTGGCTTTATGCAAAAGAAAAGAGACTACTTTATCTCTTTGATGAAGGATACCAAATTTGATTTGCTGGACAGTAAAGGCAGCTATTTTATCTGCGCTACATACAACCGGATAAGTGATGAAAAAGATACAGATTTTGCCATCCGGATCACCAAAGAATTTGGTGTGGCAACGATCCCGGTTTCTGCATTTTACCAAGCTGGAACTGACAATAAAGTGATCCGTTTTTGCTTTGCCAAGAAAGAAGATACTTTAGAAAAAGCTGTAGAAAAGCTAAGAAAGATCGGGTAGAGAATTTTAAAGTCCTGCCTTAGCACTGATCTCCAACATACGATCAATTGGTTTCTTAGCTGCTAATCTCAACTCTTCATCCATGATTATCTCTGGTGTTTCATATTCCATACAGAGATAAAGTTTCTCCAGTGAGTTAAGCTTCATGTGCGGGCAATCATTACATGCACAATTATTATTCGGTGGTGCAGGAATAAAGGTTTTATCAGGTGAAGACTTCATCATCTGGTGAAGGATACCAGTTTCAGTAGCCACGATAAATTCTTTAGAAGGATCTGTTTGGGTAAACTTAAGCAAACCTGTAGTGGAACCGATATAATCCGCCAGGCGCAAAACTGGCTCTTCACATTCAGGATGGGCAATGAATTTTGCGTTAGGATGCCGCATCTTCAGCTTGGTTATTTTCTCCAGGCTGAATATTTCATGCACCATGCATGCTCCGTTCCAGAGCAGCATATTTCTGCCAGTAACTTTGTTGATATACGCTCCCAGGTTTTTATCCGGAGCAAAAATGATTTTCTGATCTTTTGGGAAACTATCTACAATCACCCGTGCATTGCTGCTGGTAACGATCACATCGCTTAGGGCTTTGATACCGGCACTGCAGTTGATATAGCTCACTACCACATGGTCCGGATGCTCTTCTTTGAACCGTTTGAACAAAGGCGGAGGACAACTATCGCTCAGTGAACAACCTGCTTTCAGGTCGGGTATAACCACTTTCTTGGTTGGATTGAGAATCTTTGCTGTTTCTGCCATGAAATGCACACCTGCAAACACGATCATATCCGCCTTGGTCTTTTCGGCCTGCTGAGCCAGTCCGAGACTATCACCGATGTAATCCGCAACATCCTGGATATCGGGCTCCTGGTAGTAATGCGCAAGCACCACCGCATTTTTCTCTTTTTTCAAACGCTCGATTTCAGCAAACAGGTCAAGCGCTGGATCGAGATTGATATCGAGGAAACCTCTTTGCTCAACTTTTTCTTTCGCGGCGGTAAGTGTTGCAGTATCCATAACCCATTTTTTTGTTTGGCTGATTGATCGGGGGAGCAATATTCCAACAGCTTCACCGATTTTTCAAAACAATTTTTTTTCTTTCTCTCTTTTAGTTCTAATAATAATAATACAATTTTTAAAAAAAGAGTTTATTATTATTACAGCTGTGAATTAGTGGAAAACCAATTTTTACAAAATTACTACTTCACGGTAATCCACATTTAAAACAGAGAAATCCACATATTGTTTCAGCAATTCTATTGCGTTTGAGCTATCCTGTCCACACTAATGTTAAAAACAAATCTGGAAAAGTTGAACTTCCTGAACCGAGTCGATCTATGTGGATAGTGGTGGAACAAATCATGAATTACTTACGAGCTGGCGGTTGGTGAAGGGTCTTTCACAACTTGTGTCCTAACAATTCTATTTCATATCAACGTTTCACAAAGGATTATTCACACCGAAATGCTGATATTCACAGCCCATTGTGGGTAAAAACCCCGGAAATGGATAAGGAAAATTACTAATAACAAGGTGGTTTGGAGGTTTTTAGACAAGAAGTTAGAGTTAAGAATTAGTACACCCTTCCCGTCTTCCCGCCTTACCGGTAAAAAACTTACCGGTAAGGCGGGAAGACGGGAAGGGTGTCAAACTGGATGAAATTCATTTTTTTAAAACGAAGGTGATTAGAGGGTAAGGGGCAGACTCAAAATTTGATTCCTGTAAACCCCCGTA
>CBHEUU010000194.1:0-7903 GCA_965990355.1 uncultured Chitinophagaceae bacterium | reverse complement strand
CTGGAAATCGGTGATAATGCTGATGGTGCTATTCAGCCTCTATCTTTTCCTGACAAAGAATTATGCTTTATCCCGGCAATTCCTTTTATTCCTCTTTGCTTTTCTTTCTGGTGGCTTTTTTGTAAGCCGTTTTATTATCACTGTCCTGGAAACTTCCAAAACACGAAAGCATTCCAAATACCGCGTAAGTGTGGCGGTGATGGGGTTTAATGATACCGGTATCAAACTGGCGGAATATTTCGGCAGTCATGGCAGCGAATTCAAATTTGAAGGAATACTGGATGAAGGTGATAAAATGACTTTTATAAATAAGAATAGTCATCAACTGCATGATGTGATCAGGAAAGGTGTGCGCCAGGCTGCTTTGCGTAATATTGATGAAGTGTATGCTTCCGTACCACCCGCTTACCTGGTTACGGCACACACTCTCGTGGAAGAAGCAGAAAAGCAATGCGTGAAGCTAAAAATAGTGCCGGACCTCAACAGTGTTATTGCCGCACATTTCCAGATCAGGTATATGAACGATTTTCCTGTGCTTTCGCTAAGACCTGAACCACTGGAAAACCTGCACAACCGGTTTAAAAAAAGGCTTTTTGATGTCGCATTCAGTTTGGTGGTGATCATTCTGATCTTAAGCTGGCTCTATCCCATCATTGCACTGTTGATCAAAATGCAAAGCCCGGGGCCAGTATTGTTCAAACAGAAACGCAGCGGACGTAATAATAAACCCTTCATGTGTTACAAATTCAGAAGCATGCGGGTGAATAAAGAAAGCGAGAAAATGCAGGCCACAAAGAATGACAGCCGCATTACACCGATCGGAAGTTTTCTTCGCCGCTCCAGCCTGGACGAACTGCCTCAATTCTTTAATGTACTCAAAGGTGAAATGAGTGTGGTAGGTCCACGCCCACATATGCTGGCACACACCGAACAATACCGCACTATCATTGATCAATTCATGGTAAGACACTTTCTGAAACCTGGTATCACAGGGTGGGCACAGGTTTCTGGTTTCCGTGGTGAAACAAAAGAAGTAGAGCAAATGGAAAAAAGAATTGAGAAAGATATCTGGTATCTTGAACACTGGAACCTGATGCTTGATATACGGATCATTTATCTCACCTTTTATCAGGTAGTCCGTGGCGATGATAAAGCCTATTAACCTTTCGTTTTTTTAGGCCTTGATCTTTTGCGGATACTGGCAAGAAACTTGCATATAAGTAACCATATCACTGTCAATAAATAGGTGATCAAAGCTTAGAAATGGCAGGATATTTGAATAAGTGTAAACCATTAAGAGTACAAACGCGTGATAAGAAAGGTAGATTTTCGAGATATTAGTACGCGATCACACCCCTACTTATCATGAATTTAATGACCTGATGCTTTACATTCTATGATTTTTTATTTTTCTTTGTAAGAGAGCTATCGCCATTATATTACATGATGACGAAGTGCAAAAGCTCAAGCTTGGACATTAGTCTGAGTAATTTTCCCGATGTGCTTGCCGTATGGAGAGTAAATGAAATCTGTAAAGTCTGAAAGAAAACTGATGATTATCTATTTCTTGCTAGGCACTATTGTCGGCGGTTCATTGGTTATCATAAGTGTTTGGGACAAACTGGTCCTCTACAGGAAAGAAGTAACCAATTCCCGTGAAAGCATTAATCGCCTTGAAAAACTAAACCATCGCCTTCGCTTTGAGGAGTTCCTCAAAGCTGATAAGGCCAGGGAAGGAGAAGAGGACAGTTTCCTTGAAGAAATGGGTGAAACAGCCGCGTAATCGGCATCCAAAATCCAATTATGAAGCTGTTACCCGTTTAAAGGTATCAAGTGTCTGATTCTGTCTTTATGAAAAACACCAAGGTATTTGGCGTTAAAGCCTTGTACCCCGGACTTAAAAAGTTTGGAATATGGTGATCACTCCCGCTTACCCCATGATTCCAGGCTGTATTGGCCTAGGAATCTTTTCCATTTTTTATAATACTTCCTGTTGCGTTTCACTCCCACACTTGTCATCAATCCACTCATGCTTGTTTTAACCCAGTAGTTAAACACAAATTTTTCCCTGTCCCTTTCAAAGTATACCAGCGATTGTTTTTTGTTTTTATCACGAAGTATGAGATTGGCCAGCCAGTTCTCTATAGAAAGAAAAAACTTTTTCCTTTTAGGTTCTTTTTTGTCCAGTATCTGTATAGCCAGATCATTGTAATGAAAATTCATTACCCCAAAAGCGGCATATTTATTCCCAATCCAGTGTGTATATAAAGTATCAGCCTGGCCTTTTCTTACCTGCACCGATGCGAGCGGCACAGTAGCATCACTGAAATGCGTCAGCTTCATTGGAGAAGCATTCAGGTGAAGGGTGAAGCCGGAAAGTGAATCGGCATAAGATTCCTTGTACAACAAACCATTGATCCGGTTATTCAACACATTTGTACTTGCGTTGATGGTTAAACTGTCATTCAGTGCCGGCCGGTTATTGATATCTGTTATTACCGCATCCAGGTGAGTCAGCGGAATAATTCCCTGCTTATGTGTGATGATAGATATTTCATGCACCGTTACTGCGCTATTGCGCAGCAGCAACGAATCTACTCTTAAAGGGAAGCGTAAAGAATTCAGCAACGGGGTCGGCATCAGTTTCTCTATACCATGTTTGAATGGGATCCGTTTATCCCTTGCCGTGCTTAAAGCCACTTCATCCAATAATAGTTTTTTGATCTCCAATGCTGAATCGTGTGGTTCATGATGAAAGACCAGGCCCTGCATACCCAATGCTTTTCCTTTTACCGACATATAATCTTCCTGCCAGCTGGCTTTGGCAAAACTTTCTTCCATGCTCAGCCGGGGTGTCATATAAAAATCTGCAGTAGACAAAGATCTGGCCGGCCCGTTCCACTGAATGCCATGCAGCCCTGCGGAAAGTTTGGCATTGCTGTAATCCACATCAGTATTGCTGATCATTGTTTGCCCCATCCATTTTTGCCAGGCAAACTTCTTTCCTTTTTCCCACACAAATTTTTCATCTTTCAGCTTGCCAGAGCTATTCTTCACGTTGATACCCGTGCTGTCTGTTTTTTTCAGGTTTAAAGAAAGCTGGTCCCAGTGAAAACCAATGGCCGTGGTCAATAGCAATTGACCAGCTGCTTTCTTCTCCAGGCTTCCCTTGTTCAGTTCAATACCAGCCACCGGTAATAACAGATTAAGCTTTTGCTTTTGATAACTAAGCTTAGTGATATCAAGCTTTGATTGCTGGTATTGCAGCAATGTCTCTCCCTGTTTATGCAGTTGAAGCCCCGTGAGCCGGAGGTCCAGTTTTGTATCAAGCTCTGCACTGTCTGCTTCATTCCGGTAATTTACTTTCGCCTCTTTTATATGGAATAATGCCATATTCAACTGCAACGGAAAAGAGGGAGATGCTGAATGAGTTGGCGAAGATGTTTTCTTCTTTTTAACCAATATATCAATTACCGGTTGCTCTGCTACCAACGAAGAAAGATTAAAAGCAGCAGGGTCTGTGCTATTCAACTTCATTTTTGTTTTCAGCAGGGGCAGGCTGAAATCCATATCCTGTTCTTCTTTCTTTATCTGTACTGACACATTACGGAAAATATCTGTTGAGTTATTATCAATATTGATCTCCGGAATGTTTGCAATAAGTCCGGGTTTAGTGAAACTGGTATTGCGCAGTTTGGCCAGCAGGTGTTGCCAGGTAAATATCTTTTGTTGGGTAGCCACCTGGTCCAACGATATATTATCTCCCTGCATTTTAAAATGAGCACCTTTATGGGTCTTTATATCCAGGTTCACTTTAGCCAGTGCAATATTCCCGATCCGGATAACGGGCAGGTCACGGGTAGCTTTTTTAGCAGGAGCAGAGCGTTGGTCGAGTTGTATGGCAAGACTGCCAACCTTCAAAGCCTGAACCTGTGTCTCTTTTGTTTTTTGATAAATATCCCAGTCAAATATTTCCCAGTAAAGATCCTGTGCTGTTATATCTCCTTTACCGGGAAGGCCGAGTTTCAACCGGTTCATATAATTCTGGCGGGTCTTGCCTTTGAAAATATAATTATCGATATTAAGTTCCAGCTGCGGGCTCTTTACCACTGCCTGCTTTACCTGCAGCAAAGGCATCGACCGTTTTATTTCAATCATCGAATCGCTTTGAAAAAGTTGCTTCATCAGCAGGGTGGCTTCCAGTCCTTTTAGCTCTGCAGTAAGTCCTGTTTGAGGAGAGGAATAATGCAATTGCCCCCGGTGTATATTAAAGCTATCCACAGCAAGCAGTTCGCCCAGTCCGTGCAGGTTTTTATAAAACAGCTCAATCCTTTCAGGCTTCCGTGATATGCTATCAGGAGTTTTTCGTTTTTCAGTAGCTGTAAGTTTGATATACGGTTGATCAATCTCCGCCATGCTGCCACTTAATTTTTTCTGCATCAGGTCGGCGATACTCACATCGCGGATATGCAGGTAAGGAGTGGAAAATTCCAGGCCCCGGTGTTGCAGATTTTTGGGTGTGGGGCTATAATATGCATTTCGCAGAATAAGATCATTCTTATTAAGATCAAAGTCCCCAATGGTGAGTTGAAATAAACTGTCCTTTGTTACAAAAGCAATGGATTGGATATTGAGCTGTACGCTGTCTACCGCGATATGCTCCTTTTCTGATGGATCAATAAGCAGGTTATATACCCGGAGATTTTGCTTTGGTGTGATGTATGACGGAGGTTGATTTTTTTTGCTCATCAAAAACTGCCCGTCACTGATATCAATATAACGGATATGGATCTTTTTGAAAAGCTGATGCGCTGCCGCTGAAACTACTGCAGCAGTATCCACTGTTTTTTTATCACCCGGTTGGAAAAGCAGGGAAGGATTCTGGCAGATAAGCGTGTCGAGGTATAATTCTTCTTTTTCATAGATGTCCTGCAGATGAGATGAATTGAAAAATAGTTTATCTGCCTGGAAACTAAGATTTGGTTTTTCATCAGTGCCTTTCAGGTGGATCACACAGGAATCCAGTTCAAACAACTGGTTATGCCCGGAGAAATGTAATCTCTTAAAATCAATCTGGTGTTGCCCGTCGGGCAGTGACCACGACTGATTGATAATGTCCAGGTCAATATCATCTGAAGCAAAGAGCTGATTGCCGGCAGCAGCTTTTTTTGAAAAATTAAGAATAGAAAAATTGATCCGGCTGCTCTTGAATGCTGCAGGGTGATGCCGGTGGCTATAAGCAAAACTACCCTCGTGCAGATTGAATTTTCTTACTTCCAGGTGAGCAAGCAATTGTTGCAGCATAGTGAACACACGTGATGCTTCGAAGCTTACCTGTTTGTCTTTTGCGGAAGGCGTATGGCCATGAACGGTGATATGCGGTTCGAGGACCGCCATACTGTCTACCGTTACCTTTTTATTAAATAAAATATCTCTGAAAGAAGTGATGGACAGATATATTTCAGGAACATGCAGGGTATAGTGTGATGGCACATTGAGAGTATCTGTACAGGTGACCGCTACTTTTTTGAGTACGATCCTTCTTTTTGTAAAAGAGAGATCTATCTGTCCCGCATCCAGTTTGTATAACCCATGTGATTGTTTTTCTACCACAAACTTCAGCACATCCTTTACGCGGTATACGATAATATAATAAGCGATTGCCAGCAGGCAACAGATCACCAGCAAAAAGATGCCTGTTCTTTTCAACCATTTTTTATTTGCAGTGGCGATGCTCATAGGAGGGGTTTATCAAATATAAGTTGAAAAAGTGGTTGATGAGCCAGGGCGATTTTCCAACTGTTTTCGTTATCTTAGATAACAGCAACCCATTCTAACCATGAACCTTCCTTCGAAAACAACGCCTTCACGTAATATATTGGAGACGGCATTGGTGATGCTGTCTTTATTTGCGCTGATCCTTGCGTTGTATGATGTGTTGAAAGTGTTTTTTGGAGTGTTCACTTTTTCATTGATCTTTTTTATCTCCTTTGCCCCCCTTTTTGAACGCCTTACAGTCTGGACGAAGCGGCGTAGACTGGCAGCAGTGATCTATTCCATAGTGCTGGTGACGATAATTGCCCTCCCTTTTGTTTTTATGATCAGTGCTATGCTTCATCACGTAAAAGAAGCTGCGCATTGGGTCGGTCATGCAAAAGAACATGGAGTGCCACCGCTACCGGAGTGGGCCGGAAGGATACCGGTGTTTGGAGATGAAATATCCAGCTACTGGCAGCAATTACAGGCAAAGCCGAGGGAAACAATTGTTGTATATGAGTCGCAATTAAGAAATGTATTGCATCACCTCCTTCATGCAGGTGCAGGATTGTTGGGAGCTGCATTTGAATTCATAGCTGGTATCATTATTTCTGCTTTCCTGCTGGTGCACCGGAGGGCTATTACTCACACCGTAGGTTCTGTGCTCAAGCATCTGCTGGGTGAAGAGTATGCTGATTCGTTATTACAGGTTTCTGCGCAGGCGGTAAGAGGAGTGGCAATTGGTGTAATGGGCACGGCATTTATCGCTGCATTCATTTCCTGGATAGGATTTATGATTGCCGGTATTCCTTTCAAACTTGGATTGTCTGTACTTGTTTTTTTCCTGGTAGTAATACAAATAGGACCATTGCCCGTATGGTTAGGAATTGCCATCTGGGTATTTGCTCAAGGACACACAGGCTGGGGCATTTTTGTATCGGTATATGCACTGGTAGTATTGATTGCAGATTCTGTATTGAAACCAGTATTGATAGCAAAGAGTGGTAAGCTGCCTTTCCTGGTGCTTTTCCTGGGGACTATCGGTGGCATAGCGGCATGGGGATTTACCGGCATGTTCAAAGGAGCAATTATCCTGGCCGTTTTCTATACGGTATTTAACGCGTGGTTGGCGCATCGCAACAAACAAGTGAGAGCGGAAAGCGTGCAACATGGAATAGCATAAACGAACGCTGGCTGTATTTCAAGTTTTAACCATTAACCTTAATACCAACTGCATGCAGAAAATTCCTTGTTTACTCCTGTTAAGTTTTTGTACGTATCTGCCGGCAATGGCGCAGGTCAGCGATTCAATTCCGGTAACAGTTCCTGTTGACTCATGCAAAAGTTTCTGGGATACCAAAGCATTTAATATCGGTGTTACACCCGCTATTCTTTTTGCGGGAAGTGCTCTAACCTGGAACAGCCGTGAAGAAGTGCGCAAATTGCGCAACCGCTATATTCCCACCTTCCGTCATCACTACGATGATTATATGCAGTATGTTCCTGCAGCCGCAGTATTCGGATTGAACGCAGCCGGTATAAAAGGAAAACACAAGATCGGGCGTGCATTTGTTTCTTATGCATTTTCTGCAGTGATCATGGGTGCTATAGTGAATACCATTAAATACACTGCTAAAGTGGAACGTCCTGATGGAAGCTCCAACAATTCCTTTCCTTCCGGGCATACAGCTAATTCTTTTATGAACGCGACCTTCCTGCATAAGGAATATGGTCAATACCGGAGCTCATTGTATAGTGTGGCCGGCTATTCACTTTCCACGGCAACAGCTATCGGCCGGCAATTGAACAACCGGCACTGGGTGTCTGATGTATTGGCCGGAGCAGGCATTGGTATTCTTTCTACAGAACTGGGTTATATGATTGCAGACAGGGTCTTTAAAAATAAAGGAGAGAATGCGCCAATCTGGAAAACCCCGGAGCCCGTGAATAATAAACCCAGCTTTATTGAACTGCGGATGGGTTATGCTATAGCATCAAGCAAAGATCTTACAGCCAAAGTGTCGGCTATCCGTGCGAGAACAGGCTTCAACATGGGTGTGCAAGGAGCCTGGTTCTTTCATAAAAACATAGGCATTGGTGGCGAATTTGCTTTTTCCAGTTTCCCGATGAATGATGATAATCTTGC
>CBHEUU010000193.1:0-7931 GCA_965990355.1 uncultured Chitinophagaceae bacterium | reverse complement strand
ATATTTCCTGGTGGATTGCAATGGCTTTCCTTTATATAAGACCTGGATGGAGGCGGAAGAAACTGTTTTTTTTGAATCCCAGATATTGCCGGTATTGCTGCGTAACAAAGCCGGATCATCTGCAACGATAACACGATATGCTGTTTGTAATACATTTTTCTTGGAAGAACGTATTTCCCAGCTAAATGCAGGCTGAGCTGCATCCACGCCCAGTGGGTTCTGCCTGTATTCGCAACGCGGATTGACGATCTCCAATTGCTGGGCCAGCATTGGCAAAGCAACAAAGAAACCTACCCAAACAATAAGCAATCGTTTCATAATAATCTATTGAACATCTATCCCGGAAACAATCAGCCGGTCTGCTTTTTCCAATTTCAGTTTTACTGTATAATTGCCGGCATTGATCATATTACCTGTATTCACTGTCACCGTATTCCATTTACCTGGCCGGGTAAATGTAAAACTAACCGGCTGATCCATCATCCTGTTGTTACCCGGTCCGATCAATTCAATGACGCCATTCACTTGTTGATCCCCTGGCCAGTAATATTTAATAGTGATAGAATAAATATCGGCCACCCCGGTTTGTACCGGCCATTCAATTTTTACAGGAGCTGTAGTTTTCACCGAAGCCACTTCCCTGCCGTCCAGTTGTTCCTTCTGCACACCTTCGCTTACTACTGCAACATTAGTACGATAACTGGTCACAGATTTCAGATCGTAAGCAGGTTGCATATCCACAGCAGCCTGCACCATGATCAATGGTTTCTCATCCAGTTTCAAAGAAACGGTTGCACCTGCGGGAAAACGTTTTCGAAAAACCGTATACCTTTTTTCATTTCCGTTCTCAATTATCTTTCGGGTGTTTTCGTAATCCCTTAACCACCCTGGAATCACTTCTACCGAAGTTGGCATTGCAATAAAAACATCCGCCGTATCAAACAGCAAGAAAGAGCAATCAGTGATATTATCTTTACCTGCATACAATAAATATTCAGCACCAAACAGGTTAGGTGGAAGTGATCTTATTTGATAAGTCTCACCACTAAATACTTTGTGGCCTTCGTCCAGCCAACCTCGTCTTTGTATTCTTTTCTCACTAATGGTTTTGATCAGGGAGAAAGATGGAGCAGGTTGAATATCGCTTTTTGCAGAAGCAATCGATATGGCTGAAATGATTGCCTGACCTGACTGGCTATTGGGAAAAGACAAAACAAGTCTTCCTCCTTTGACGTTTGTGCGTATTATTTTTTTATAGGCAGTATTCGCACCGGCTTCTTTCCAGATATCAAGATTTTTTACAACCGTCTTGCCATTGATAGCAATATCAAAAAGACGCATGCCTGCAGCATTCATGCCTCCGCCTGTACCCAGCCAGGGTTCCATAAAATATAACTCCACCAGATAGTCACCATCGGGAAGAGGAAAATGATAAGCCAGCTTGTCTTTTCCATAACGGAAAGTTTGAAACAAAGGCCAATCACTCGTGCCCTTAACAGGAATTGTACTTGTTCTTTGACTTGCGAAAAAGGAAGGTATATCTGTAAAATCATTTGCCCAGGACACAGATCCCCATAATGGCCTGGTTGTGTTCCTGGGTAATGGCCGGTCTTCCATCCATAAATTCCCATTGCTGTCTACATAGTCCGGGCCTCCGCAATTCACCCGGTAGACATAATTGTATCCTGCAGCGGACTGTAGAACAGGTTTTGCTGTTGCATACAGATCATTAAACGAAGGTGACGGAGGTAAATGATGAAGCAAAATAGTATCCCTTGCCACTGGCTTTCCGTTTACATATCCGACAGCTTATAATATATTATAACGGATATCTGCATTATCCCATTGGAAATGCGTTCCTATCGACTCTCTTTTTTTTCTTCCTAATGAATGATTATTGATGTCATTGAACAATTCTACTTCGTCACAATTGGAGTATACAATAATGCTGTCCTTTCTGCCTGGCTTTATCCACCTGCCAGGCCAGGTATGCGAAACGATATAAACCATCGGTTCTTTCTCCGCAGGAGCATAGTTTGAACGGAACATATAGTACACATCCAGCGGTTCTTCCCAGGGGGTCAGCAATCCTTTATAGTTCACCGGCCCGATCCTGTCCAATTCACGGTATCCTTCCCCGCCCTGCACACGGCCCGGGTTATCATGCGAAGTAAGCAGCCAGAAGAACTGACCGGCACTACTATCTTTTACCGATTCCGCTAACCGGATTTTTTGTTCCATCAATAGGGTCATGCGATCTTCACTCAGCACTCCATTCTGCACAAACGGGCCTTCTGTATGCAAACCCAACGTACGCCATGCTCCATACTCACCAATCAGCACCTGCTTTTTCACATCTTCCGCGTAAGTATTGGGATCACCGCCATAAGTACCTGTCCAGTTTTGCGGTACATCCCAATCTGTTCCACTTCCACCATTGCAGGTGGTTACCAATCGTTGCGTGGAGGTAGTAGGATCTAATTGTCTGATCAATTCAGTGCATTCCCTTGCAAAATCTTCCGGCAACTTACTTTCATTCTGAAGTCCCCAAAGAATGACGGAAGGTTCGTTCCTCCGCTCGATCACCCATTCTTTTAGTAATGTTTTAAAGTTCTCCCTGAAAGCAGGTGAATCATACCAAACATGTGCCGACAATTGCGTCCACCATAAGATCCCTTTCTGATCACATAATTGTCCGTATAAAAGATTATGCGGCTGATGCCCATCCCGGAAAGCATTGAAACCTGCACTTTGCAGCCATTTCATTCTTGCTTGTATCTGTTCATTACTGAATGCATGGCTTTGTCCGATCAGATGTTCATATTCTGCCACACCATTGATGAATACAGGTTTTCCGTTTAATAAAAATTGCTTCGATGGGGTATGCCAACTGATAGTACGGAAACCAAAAGGAGTCTCTAATTGATCAATAACAATATTCCCTTTCTTTATCGTGGAATGGATAGTATACAGATAGGGATTCTCCACTGACCATAGCTCAGGCTTGTTTACACGAATATCTTTTTTTAATACAGCGATAGAATCGCCCGCTTTCAATATTGCCTGCTGAGTTGCAGTAGCCACAATTTTACCCTGCTGGTCCTTTACCTGATGAGTGATAACGATATTGCTTGTAGTTACGCCGAAATTCTTCAAAGTAGTGTTGACCGATAAAGAAGCAAGGTCATTATTTATTTCGGCCCATGCATGAATTCCAAATGGCTGTATCCTTATTTCATTAGTAACAACAAGATGTACCGGCCTGAAGATCCCCATCGGTTGTGAACCTTCCGAAAAGCCACGTTCATCACTGCAACCACCGCAAACCCAGGGCAGATCTTTGATCTTTGAAGGATGCCAGGCACGAACAGCAAGGATATTATCCGATCCATCTGTTTTGATTTCTTTAGTAATATCAATAGTAAAAGTAGTACGGCCGCCTGCATGCTCCCCCACTTTTTTCCCATTCAGATATACGGTTGCATAAGAACCAACACCTTCAAAAAAAAGAAAGAACCGCTTTTTGTCTTTCGTTTGTTTCAATGAAAATTTCTTCCGGTACCAGGCATCTCCATGACGGTTGCCATGGAGCAATCTCCTGTATCCTTCATAGGAATCCCAGTTATGTGGCACATTCACTGTCCTCAAATCCCTGTCATGAACATACTCTTTAGAATAGTCCGGCAGCAATTCATCATTGTCCGTTGCCATGCTCAACCATTCTCCATCCAGGGATATGCTTTGCCGCGGAGAGATTTGCGCAAAGCAATCCGTTGCCAGCAACAGCAAAATAAAAAATATCAGGCTCTTATAATTTCTCAAGACCACCATTGAACGAATAAGATTTACCAGCTTCCGTATTAAACCGGAGCTCTTTACCATTATAACGCAATCTGCATTGCTTTCCTGATTTGGATATAATTTCCATCCGTTGAAGTTTCCCCTGGCTCCAGCTTAGATTCATCACAAAACCTCCTCTTGCGCATATTCCTTTCACTTCGCCCTTTGCAAAAGCAGCAGGCAGGGCCGGAAGAAGATCAATAAAATCTGTATGACTTTGTAAAAGCATTTCTCCAATACCAGCTGCGCCGCCAAAATTCCCATCGATCTGGAAAGGCGGATGTGCGTCAAATAAATTAGGATAACTGCCTGCTCCGCCTTTCGCAGGACTGATCAGCATTTGAACAAGTTTGAAAGCATGATCGCCTTCTTTGAACCTTGCCCATAAATTGATCTTCCATCCAAGGCTCCAGCCGGTTGCCGCATCACCGCGATAGATAAGCGATTGCCGCGCAGCCTTCATCAGCTCAGGCGTTTGGTCCCAGTTGATCTCCGTTCCCGGATGCACACCCCATAAGTGGGAAACATGGCGGTGTTTATTAGAGGTATCATCTTTATCCTGCATCCATTCCTGCAATTGTCCGTATTTACCGATCTTATTCGGAGCGATCAATGCATACTTGTTTTTTAATGTATCCCGGAATGCTTTATCTGTATTCAGTACTTCACTTGCCGCTATTACACTGTTAAACAAATCGCGGATGATCTGGTGATCCATCGTTGGCCCTGCCACCAAACCGCCTTGTTCCGGTGAATTGGACGGAGTACTGATCAGCCATCCGGTAACCGGATCTTTTATCAAAAAAGAATTGAAGAATAAAGCCGCTTCTTTCATGATAGGATATGCTTTGTTTTGAAGGAAAGCTTTATCCTGTGTAAATAAATAATGCTCCCATAAATGATGCGAAAGCCAGGCGCCTCCTGTTACCCATATCCCATGATTGGATGCATTGATCGGCGCTGCGCCTCTCCACAAATCCGTATTATGATGCACAACCCATCCCGGCGCATTGTAATGCACTTTAGCAGTTTGTTTTCCTGTTCGCGCCAGTTCAGCGATCATATCAAACAATGGCTGATGCATGGCAGAAAGGTTCAACAACTCCGCAGGCCAGTAATTCATTTCCGCATTAATATTGGTCGTGTACTTACTGCCCCAGGGTGGCGAAAGCAGATCATTCCAGATGCCCTGGAGGTTGGCAGGCCGTGTTCCCGGTCTTGAACTCGCAATCAACAGGTATCGTCCATACTGCACATATAAAGCTGCGAATGAAGGATCAGGTGTTGTCGCAAACTCCTGCAACCGTTGATCGGTGGGGAGATTATCACGGGCAGCACCACCAAGATTAATGGAAAATGTATTGAAATATTGCTGATACTCTTTGTAATGATCCTGTCTTACCTGTTCATATGTTTTCGCTTTTACAGCTTTTAGTTGGTTAGCACAAATTGCCACGGGGTTAGCACTGATATCTTTATAATTCTTATAATTAGTAGCAGCAACAAGATATAAGACCGCTTCGTCTGCATTTATAATAACAATCTTGTTTTCTTTGATCACTACTGACCCCGATTTCACTACCGCTCTTAATTGAGCTTCGCCTTTCAACGCACCGTTTTTTACTTTCAGGGAAAGGGAAAGTGTATTGGCATCGATCTGTTTTACAGATGATAATTTATGCGGGCTGTTTAATCCAGCTTCAAAACTGATCTTTCCTTTTTGATTTGCACTTAACCGGATAGCCATTACCTGGCTGGGTTGGCTCACCAGGTACTCCCTGCTATATGTAATGCCATTGTTTGAATAAGTAACAGCGGCGGTAGCCTTTTCCAAATCAAGTTCACGTCTATAGCTGCCTTTATCTGCTGAATGTGGAAACGCCAACCAGATATCACCGAATGGTTGATAATCGGCCTGGTAGCGGGGAACAGCCGGAGGATCATCATTAACGGTAAAATATTTCCAGTTCCCATTCAATGAAAGCCTGGATGATTCTCCAAGGTCTTTGCGGTAGATCCCTATATGCCTTGTGGTGTCTTTATAACCAGCAATACCACCTTTATCATAAAAGTTAAGAATCAATACAGCAACTGTATTTTTTCCTGCTTTAATTGTTCCGGCAGGAACGGTATACCGCCTCGCTTCTGTGTTGTTCATTGATCCAATCAGCTTTCCATTTATATAGGTATAATCCTGGTCGCGGATCCTGTTCAGGTCAAGTATCATTTCTTTACCTGCCCAATCAGCCGGTGCATCAAAACTTGTCCGTAGCCACACAGCCCCATCCAATCCTTCAAAGCCTGCTGCTTCCCAGCCTTCATAAGAAGGCACCGGCATCGTTTTCCATTGCAGATCGTTGAAACCTGGTTGAGCAGGATCAGCATTGGAAACTTTAGCCGAGCGCACTTTGTTGATCCAGGCTTCCCTGTTTCCTTCATCAGAACGCATGCCCATGAATTTTTCACCGGCAAGATCTTCTGCCTGTTTTTGTTTTCCGGCAAATAATAATCCTCTTATCGTATCAAGATAGCGGGAAGCGCCTGGCCGTGTGTAATCTCGCGGGCCACCAGTCCACAATGTTTCTTCATTGAATTGTATCCTGTCCTTTTCTACTCCGCCAAAAATCATGGCGCCGATACGTCCATTTCCTATCGGCAATGCTTCTGTCCATTTTTCGGCTGGCTGAGCATACCATAATTTTAAGGCTGCTGTTTGCGCTCTTGTAATAAAAGGCAAACAACAGATCAGCACAAGTATATATTTTGCCTTTTGCATATCAGGGAGTAATCGTTTTAATGGAAGCATCACTTACTTCGTCTCCTTTTTTTATGATCTGGGTAACGCCGTCAAAATTATTTCCCTGCAACAATACCCCCTTGGTAAGCTTGCCATTCAATTGCAGAAAAATAGAAGTGCCTGTCGCAGGCCGTGTATTTCGTATCCAGGCATCTTCGGTATCGGTCAAAGATATGAGTGGAATATTGGGCAGTACGTGGTTACTTTTTATTCCATCCAACTCAAGACCATTGACCTGTTTTCCAATGATGGCAGGCCCTTTTTCCACCTCAATGGAAAGATTATTGAAATGGATCTGTTTTGCTTTTTGCACCACAAACCCTGTTGCAGCATGAATGATCACATCAGTAAAACGGATATTTTCCACCGGCATTTCTTCCAGTCCATTAATAAAACCCGCTTCCTTCGTATATGCTGTGATATTGCTGTAGCTGATATTGCGCAGTTGAGGAGTTCGTTCTGAAACAGGTTCAGGATTAGTTTTGGAATAAGCCATGTCCAATACAAAAGCCTGCTCACGGATATTTTTCATAATGATATTGTCCACCCGGATATCCTCGACAATTCCTCCGCGTCCCCGTGTTGTTTTAATGCGTATGCCGCGGTCTGTGCCGTCAAATACACAATTGGAGATAACGATGTTCTTCACTCCCCCACTCATTTCACTACCGATCACTACGCCACCATGCCCTGAAAGCATGGTGCAATTGGTGATTGTATAGTTTTGAGCAGGCGCTGCTTTCAGTCTGCCAGGTACATCTTTCCCAGATTTGATCGTAATGCAATCATCTCCCACACTGATATGGCAGTTGGAAATATGTACGTATTTGCATGATTCAGGATTGATACCATCCGTGTTAGGTGATGGGGGATTATTGATGGTAACACCTGTCACGGTCACATTTTCACAAAACTCAGGATTGACCGTCCAGAATGGAGAGTTGATGATCGTAATGCCTTCTATCAATACATTCTTGCAATACATCGGTTGAATGAATGGAGGACGGAGAAAGCCTCTCTTCATCTGCCGCGGATCGTCCGGTAATGCGATATTGGTATTCAGGCTATCGAAGATGTATTGCCATTTGGACCTGGGCTGTTCTGCCTTATATCCTTCCACGAAATCCCACCACTTCTTACCATGCCCATTGATCAGGCCCCTGCCTTTGATAGCAATATTGATAGCTTTATACGCATAAAACAAAGGGGAAAAACTTTTTACATCCACGCCTTCATAGCGGCTTTCCACCATAGGAAGATAATCATCAAAATTATCGCTGAAATGAAGCTCAGC
>CBHEUU010000192.1:0-7935 GCA_965990355.1 uncultured Chitinophagaceae bacterium | reverse complement strand
ACTTTATGGAAAGTAGAAGCAATAGCTTTGTCTGTTGTCCGCAATTTCAAATCACCCGGCATCTTCGCCATCGAAATGTTTATCGACAAAAACGGGGATGTGCTGGTGAATGAAACAGCACCGCGTGTGCACAACAGCGGTCATCATACTATCGAAGCCCATTATTGCTCCCAGTTTGATATGCTCTGGCGGGTAATACTCGGCTATCCGTTGGGCAATACAGATGCAATACTCCCTTCGATTATGATCAATGTGATCGGAGCCGACAAATATTCAGGAAATGCTATATATGAAGGCCTGGAGGAAGTGCTGAAGATTGAAAATGCCTTTGTCCATCTTTATGGTAAAAAGCAAACCAAACCCGGACGGAAAATGGGGCATATTACCATTCTGAGTAAAGACAAACAGGATTTACTCTATCAATCGAATAAGGTCAAACATGGACTGATCGTGAAAGCCTAACCTCCCATCCTTTTAAAAAACCATTTAATAATTAGTGAGGGGATGGGCGCAGGGATGACAATCACCTGACGTCCAATAACAACCAGATTTGGAGTGCCTTGTTCCCTGATCATTCAAAACGGTATTTCCGGGCCAACCGGACTGTTAATAAACTAATACACAAGTGACAACACATCCACCTTTACGTTATTGCTTTTTTATTGCCGCTTTGAGCCTGCTTGCCGCATGCGGAGGAAAGTCTGATAAAGACAAAAAGCCGCAGCAACAGGCTGGTCGTCCTCAAGGTCCCACCCGGGTAGATGCCTACGTGGTAAAGCCTCAGTCTTTTGCAGAAAATATTGAAGTGCCTGGCTCTGTTATTGCCAACGAAACCACAGATATCCATCCTGAAATTTCCGGCCGCATCGTCAGCCTGAATGTGGCTGAAGGCCGCCAGGTATCAAAAGGCACGCTGCTTGCTAAATTGTATGATGACGACCTGCAGGCCCAATTAAAAAAACTACAGGTGCAGTTGCAGATCGCCAATACCAATGAAGAACGCTCTGCACAATTGCTGAAGATACAGGGTATCAGCAAAGCTGATTATGATGCCAGCCTGCTGAACGTTAATAATATCAAAGCGGATATTGATATTATCCGCACACAAATAACCCGGACAGAGATCCGTGCCCCATTCAGTGGCAAACTGGGTTTGAAAAATATCAGCCCCGGTGCTTATGTAACTCCCGCCACTATTATTGCCGCCATCAATCAGACCGGTGATCTTAAGCTTGATTTCACGGTACCGGAAAAATATACCGGCAAGATCAAACTCGGTCAGATAGTTGGATTTACTTCTGAAGGATCGGGTAAAAGATATACATCAAAGGTGATAGCTACAGAATCAGCCGTAATGGAAAACACCCGAAGCCTGAAAGTACGATCATTGATACAAACAAAAGATGAGTCTTTGTTGCCCGGCGCTTTTGCCAAAGTGCAATTGAGCTTTGATCCTGATCCATCGGCTATCCTTGTCCCCACCCAGGCCATTCTTCCACAGGCAAGAGGCAAAAAAGTGATCATTCTCAATGAAGGCAAGGCCAAATTTGTAGATGTCACTACAGGAGTACGTGATTCTTCAAGGGTGCAGGTATCGGAAGGTTTGAAAGCTGGCGACACCGTGATCGTTACCGGTTTGCTGACACTGCGGCCTGACGCAAAAGTGCAGGTGGCTAAGATTATTAATAAATAATTTACCATGAATATCTCCGAACTCAGTTTAAGACGACCTGTGCTTGCCATAGTGATGAATATTATCATCATTGTGTTCGGTGTTATTGGCTTTAAGTTCCTGGGAGTACGTGACTATCCCGCGATTGATCCTCCCAATATCAGCGTACGCACTTCTTATGCCGGCGCCAATGCCGATATCATAGAAACGCAGATAACGGAACCACTGGAAAAAGCGATCAATGGTATCGCCGGTATTAAGAATATCACTTCAAGCAGCAGCAACGGCACCAGCAATATCAATGTGGAGTTTGATCTTGGTATCAATCTCGAAGCAGCAGCCAATGATGTGCGCGATAAAGTATCACAGGCACAACGTTCACTCCCACCCGACCTGGAAGCGCCTCCTGTTGTAACCAAGGCAGATGCCAGCTCCGATGCCATTCTTTCTATGACCGTGCAAAGCACTACCCGGAATCCTTTGCAGATCACTGAATATGCCAACAACGTACTGGTTGAACGCCTGCAAACCATTCCTGGTGTGAGTGGCATACAGATCTGGGGTGAAAAAAGATATGCCATGCGTATCTGGATCGACCCGACCAAGCTGACAGCCTTTGGCCTTACACCTGGTGATGTGCAAACAGCTTTATTACGCGAGAACGTCGAACTTCCTTCCGGTAAAATTGCAGGCAATGCTACAGAACTTACTGTACGCACCTTTGGCCGCCTGAATACCGAAGAAGAATTCGGCAATGTGATCATCAAAAATGTAAATGGCGCTGATGTTCGCGTAAAAGATATCGGCGAAGTGGTACTAGGCCCGGAAAATGAAGAATCGGCATTAAGGGAAAGCGGCATTCCGATGATCGCTTTGGCACTGGTGCCCCAACCCGGCGCCAACTATGTAGCTATCTCCGATGAATTCTATAAACGCCTTGATCAGATCAAAAAAGATATACCGGAAGATATCAAGGTGAATATCGCTCTTGATCAAACCAGGTTTATCAAACGTTCCATTTCTGAAGTGGAAGAAACATTAATCGTTGCCATTGTACTGGTGGTACTGATCATTTATCTTTTCTTCCGTGACTGGCTGATCGCGGTACGTCCGCTGATTGATATTCCCGTATCATTGATTGGTGCATTCTTCATCATGTATATCATGGGATACACCATCAACGTGTTATCCCTGCTCGCGATCGTATTGGCTACCGGCCTGGTAGTGGATGATGGTATCGTGGTAACGGAGAATATTTATAAAAAGATGGAAAAAGGCATGGGCAAATGGCAGGCAGCGATGGAAGGTTCCAAAGAAATCTACTTTGCTGTTATTGCCACTTCCATTACGCTGGCAGTAGTGTTCCTGCCGATCATCTTCCTGCAGGGCTTTGTAGGTAGTTTATTCCGTGAGTTTGGTATTGTGGTAGCGGGTGCGGTGTTGATCTCTGCATTTGTATCGTTGACGCTTACGCCTGTACTGAACGTAAAACTTACCAAGAAAAATATTCATAAGCATTCCTGGTTTTATACCAAAACAGAACCATTCTTTCAATGGATGGAAAGTTCTTACCAGAAGGCTTTGACAAAATACATGCGGGTCCGCTGGATATCGTTTATCCTTATTGCTGCCTGCGGATTGATCATCTATTTTATTGGAGGAAGCCTTCAATCAGAACTGGCGCCAATGGAAGATCGCAGCCAGTTCCGCCTGCAATTGACCGCGCCGGAAGGAACTTCCTATGACGCGATGGATAAATATGTGGACCGGATCTCAACACTGATGCTGGACTCTGTTCCGGAAAAGCAAATTGTACTTTCCATTACAGCAGGAGGCTTCTCCGGTGGTAATGTCAATTCCGGTACTGTGCGCGTATCATTGAACGATCCAAAAGAAAGACATCGTTCGCAGGAGCAGATCGTGAACATGGTCAACCGCAACCTGCCACGATATAATGAAGGCCGCGCTTTTGCAATACAGGAACAAACGATACAGGTAAACCGCCGCGGTGGTCAGCCGGTGCAATTTGTATTGCAGAATAATAATTTTGAAAAGCTCACAGCCATTCTCCCCAAATTTCTGGAAGAAGCCAGTAAAAGCAAAGTGTTGCAACAGGCGGATATTGACCTTAAATTCAATAAACCTGAATTAAGAGTTTCTATTGATCGCTTAAAAGCCAGTGAACTGGGAGTAAGCGTAAGCGATATTTCTGAAACATTGCAGCTGGCTTACAGTAACCGCCGTCTTGGATATTTCAATAAAGATGGAAAACAATACCAGGTGATGGGCCAGGTTGCACGCAGTGACCGCGATGATCCGGATGATCTGAAAAACCTGTTTGTCCGCAATTCACGCGGTGAAATGATCGCCATGGACAACCTGGTGCAGGTAGAAGAATCCAATACCCCTCCTACTATCTATCACTTTAACCGCTACAAATCGGCAACGGTTTCTGCCGGTCTTCAACCAGGATATACTATCGGCGATGGTATCAAAGAAATGGATAGGATCGCTTCGCAATTGCTGGATGATACGTTTTCTACATCGCTCTCCGGTTCTTCCCGCGATTTTGCAGAAAGCAGCAGCAATACCAGCTTTGCCTTCCTGTTGGCATTGGGCCTGATCTTCCTGATCCTGGCCGCGCAGTTTGAAAGCTTTATTGATCCGTTCATTATCATGATCACGGTGCCGCTTGCTATTGCAGGTGCAGTGCTGTCATTATGGTTATTTGGCCATACACTGAATATCTTTTCACAGATCGGAATGATCATGCTGATAGGATTGGTGACGAAAAACGGGATCCTGATCGTGGAGTTTGCCAACCAGAACCGGATGAAGGGAATGAAGAAAACGGAAGCAGCTATCTATTCTGCCACGCAAAGGCTTCGTCCTATCCTGATGACCAGTTTGGCCATGTCACTTGGTGCATTACCACTTGCCCTATCATTGGGTGCTGCGGCCACCAGCCGTATTCCACTGGGTGTAGTGATCGTTGGAGGTATACTCTTTTCCCTGGTATTGACACTATTTATTCTGCCCGCCATGTACAGTTATATGTCTGGAAGTAAAAAGAAAAGTGCCATGGAAGAATTATATCCGGAGCAAACTACCCATCAAGAACCCACCATCACTGAAACACATGCCGAGCCCGCATAAAAAGAAATACATGACAAGAGTCAACTCTGTTTTACTGGCAATCCTGTTATTCACCGGCTTTACCGTATCAGCACAACGCATGCTGACAGTGGACGAAGCCATTGCCACGGCTTTACAAAACAATTACGATATCCAGCTGTCAAAGAATGATTCAATGGTAGCAGCGCTGGATTATTCCTACCGCAATACCGTGTTCTACCCAACACTGAATGCCACAGCCAGTACCACCTGGAATAATAATAACCAACGGCAGACACTGGCCGACGGAACGAAGAGAGAGCAGAACGGCATCCGCTCGCATAACTCTTCCGCTGGTGTGCAATTACAGTGGACACTGTTTGACGGATTCAAGATGTTTGCGACCCGTGATAGAGGAGCCCAATTGCTGGAACTGGGTTCACTGACAGTAAAAAACCAGGTTGTCAACAGTGTGGCCACCGTGGTGAATACCTATTACAATATCGTTCGTCAAAAG
The DNA here is from genome assembly GCA_965990355.1 of uncultured Chitinophagaceae bacterium. Taxonomy (GTDB): domain Bacteria; phylum Bacteroidota; class Bacteroidia; order Chitinophagales; family Chitinophagaceae; genus Terrimonas_A. Next base: position 2,632 of record CBHEUU010000192.1, on the reverse strand, counting down.
CAACAGCTTAAAGCTGTGGAAGAGCAGATCGCATTGAATGAAGAACGGGTAAGGCTTTCACAATACAAACTGGATATTGGCACAGGCGCCAAGCCCGATGTATTGCAAAGTAAAGTGGATCTTAATGCACAGAAATCTTTAAAGCTGGAACAACTCACCCTCATTGATCAGTTGAAAGATCAATTGAACCAGGCCATGAATACGAAGCTGGGAACAGCATTTGAAGTAAGTGATTCCATTCCGTTAAATACAGGATTGGGTTTGGGTGATATCCAACTGGATATTGAAAAAACAAATCCTTCCCTGCTGATCGCTCAAAAGAATATCAGCATAGCAGAACTGGTAGTGAAAGAAAGAAAGGCAGAACGCTGGCCGACAGTTTCATTCAACTCTGCTTATAACTATAGCCGCACCAATAACCAAACCGTGATCAATCCGTTCTCTACTTTGTTTAATCAGACAAATGGTTTGAACTACGGCTTCACGGCTTCCATTCCTATCTTCAATGGTTTTAATGCACGCCGGCTGATCCGCCAGGCGCAACTGGACCTGAATTTCCAGCAGCTTAGTTTTGAGAACCAGCGCTCCATCGTAGGACTGAGTGTGGTGAATGCCTTCAGAGTGTATGAGCAGCAGAAAAAAACACTGGTACTGGAAGAAGAAAACATATTGCTGGCAAGAGAAAATGTCGACATTGTTTTTCAAACATACAAATTGGGTGCAGCAACACTTGTTCAGTTGCGGGAAGCACAGAATAGCCTGGAAGATGCAAACAACCGCCTGATCGCCGCACGCTATGCCACCAAGCTTTCAGAAACGGAGCTATTAAGATTAAAGGGTGAAATTATCAAGTAGTCTTAATCGTCAGGATTGCCTTAATTTAGCGGCTGGACCAGTTTACCTAAACTCAAAACCAATACTTCGATGAATCCGCAAGTTGGGATAATAATGGGCAGCGACAGTGATTTGACAATTATGCAGGCTGCTGCTGATATATTGAAACAATTAGGAATCCCCTTTGAAGTAACCGTGGTGTCTGCACACAGAACTCCTTTACGGATGGTAGAGTATGCTAAACAAGCAAAAGAAAGAGGCTTGAAAGTGATCATCGCCGGTGCCGGCGGTGCAGCGCATTTGCCTGGAATGGTGGCTTCCATTACACCATTGCCGGTGATTGGCGTTCCTGTTAAATCATCCAATTCTATTGACGGCTGGGATTCTGTATTATCCATCCTGCAAATGCCTAATGGCGTGCCTGTAGCAACAGTGGCGCTGAATGCTGCAAAGAATGCAGGTCTTTTAGCCGCACAGATCATCGGCACTTACGATGAAATGGTGAGCAAGCAAATGATCGAATACAAAGCTTCACTTGAAAGAGAAGTGCTGGAAAAAGTCGGGAAACTCAAAAAAGATGGCTGGGAAAACAGTTTTGATTAACTGTCATTTTTCATTGAGCACCACAAACTCCTGCTCCAACCCAAGCGAATGTTTATACAACTGATCAATAAATGATCTCCCCCATTTCGCATAAAAATAACTCATGTTGTCATACCGCTCCTGCAAGCCATCTTTCGGGAAAAGAGTTTGCCTGATCGCTTGTATCGCCCGCTGCTGATCACTGAATTTTCTTTTTTCAGCACGAAGCATTTTCTTTTCCAGCTCCTGTAAACGATAAACAGTTTTTTGCCGGAGTGCATCCACGTGTTTCTCCAGTGTAGTATCAATTGCCGCTGCCTGTTGTTTGATGGTATCATACAGCGCTTCAGTTTGTGAAAGGGTGCCATTCAGCTTTAGTTTATTAGCCGTATCCCTTTTCACCAGTTTGTTGAGCAATTCCTGTTCGCGTGAAAAGAAATCCTCTATACTGAAACCGAGTTTATCCATTTTTGTCTGCCATTTCTTTTCCACTACGAGGAAGGAATTGCGCAGCACAAGTGCAGGATAAGGAACTTTATAATGCGTAAAAAGATCTTTCAATTCAAGCCAGTAAGCCAGTTCTCCTCCCCCACCGATAAAAGCGATATCAGGCAGAATTGTTTCCTGGTAAATTCCGCGCAGGATCACATTGGGGCTAAAGCGCTCTGGGTGCCATTGCAGTTCCGCCAGCATTTTGTCTTTGGAAAATGGAAGGCCTTCATTCAGCACCTGGTATTCATTACCGTGAAGCTCTATCCGTTCCCGGATATCGTCTTTCAGATAAAACAGGTTGATTTCACGGGGGTGAGCCTGTGTTTTATAACCAGCAGCCTGAATCTGTTCCGCTGTTTTTTCTACAATGCCCGATGCTGTTTGATGAAGAAGATCATCCTCAAACACAGGGATCATGTGTTTTTTTAATGCAGCATTATCCGGCAATAATACCAGCAAACCGTACTCGGCAAACAAAGCATTTACAAAGCCAAAAGTGGCGTGCTGCACAGTATCCCCACTTCTGTAATGTTGCCTTATCAGGCCGATGATTTCTGCACCATTGGGCTGCACAGATAATTGTCCCTCCATCCGGTCAATCAACCGCAGCAATGCAGCATCAATCTTCATACGGCCCACAGCTCCTTTTTGCTGTGTATCCCATACCAGTTTCTCACCATCGATATAAATATGATTGAGTTCGTCCAGGTCAGCATCTTCTGAA
>CBHEUU010000191.1:0-7936 GCA_965990355.1 uncultured Chitinophagaceae bacterium | reverse complement strand
GATTGCCAGCAGACCCACCAGTTTATACCCGATGCTGTAAGCGGAAAGCGTAAATTTCTGCAATGGCAATTTGCCTGGTATAATGGACGATAAAGCGGCAATAAATAAAGGCACTACCGGCACCCAGAAACGCGGATCATAAAACGGCCAGTTGAACATGAGCAGCGTATAAAATGCCAGGTAAGCTTTTACAATAAAGGGTATTTTATTCTTGCGGATAAAAACAAGGTACACCGCACCGGCAAAACAGATAATACCCACGATCATGAAAAGCCATTGCACCATGGAAGAATGCCACACACTTTCCACTCTTGCAATGGATATGTTGAGGGTGATCTCTGTCCATTCTGTAAAATGCCAGCGTAATATTTTTGAAAAACTGGCGCCTTCATCAAACTGTTTATTCAATACACCCGTGTAGTGATCTAATCCCAGTTGTTTGGAAAAAATGATAACACCGGCAAACAACAGTACTACGATAACAATAAGTATCCTGTGCTTGCGGATCAATATGGCCACCTGCTTCCTGTACTCCCACAACAACCCGGCAAACAGGGCCGCGATCAATGTAACACCCACGCTGCGGGTAAGAAAGGCCAGTGCGCCAAACCCGAAGGCAGGCAGCAATAAGACAAACTTTTTGGTAAGGCTATACCGATGAAAGAAATATAAACTGCAAACGGAAAAGAACAGGTATTGCATTTCAGAAAGAGGATGTGTTGCAAACTTGATCGTGGTCCAGTTAAGCAAAACACCTGCTGCAAAGATCAATGGGGAAATATAAGGCTTGAATATCCGGTTGATCAGGTAAAGCGCTCCAAAAAGATACAGGCAGTTGATCAGGATGATGGTGAAAGACTTCAGTAATCCCAGTTTAGACAGCACCAGCATCAGCGCGGTGTAACCATAGGGCAGATAATCCTTTGCCGCTACAGAATCGGGCGGACAACCTGATTCAATACAGTCTTTGATGGCGAAATAACGCAGTGTGTCAACATGCAAACGCAATGGCGATATACAGTTAAGCAGGTAAACACCGGCAAGAAAAAATACCAGCGCCTTGAAAATGGTTTTTACCCTGTTATTGTTGGGATAGTATAATTCATTCGTCATACTGACTGTTTTGAATGGTTGACGGCGACTGCAATGGCAGATAGTCCTGCTCTTTTTAATACGAGGTTATCCACCACGCGAAATAACGGCACCAGGCGGTTGAATATTTTCAGCTGCACTCCGGGGATCACTTTTTTCTTCATCACCGATCCTGTAAACCACCAGCCGGGTATGCCCGCCAGGTTGAAGTAACGGGTATGCACCAGCTCCATACCGGTGGCCTGCATTTTTTTACCAAGCTCTTTAAGCGTGTAGCGTTTATAGTGACCCAACTCCGCATCAAACGGGTTATATAAGGATTGATAAGCAGGTACAAGAATGATCAGTTTGCCATTATCCCGCAAAAGCTTTTTGCAATTGTTCAGGGCTCTTGCATCATCCTGTATATGTTCTATTACATTCAGCGCGATCACCGTATCAAACTGGTGAAGCAGCCCGGGATAATGCGATTCAAAATTATCCGGTGATATATCCAGCCTGAACACTCCGTCAAAATGGGGATGCTGGCCAAAACGCTGTTGCAGTTTATCACAATAAGCCTGGCGCAGATCAGACAGGGTAACGTGCGCATGCTCTTCCAATAACAGGGTAGATATATTACCTATACCACTTCCGATTTCCAGTATCCTGCCAGAGCAATAAGGGGATATACTTTGATACAGCCAGCGGTTGAAGGCCGGTGCATCGGCAAATCTTTCCAGGGTTTCCTGGCCCGTGGCATCATGCTCAGGACTCATTTTTTGCTGAACAGGTTGTACTTGAAAATGCAGTAAATAGCTCTGACACCATCTTTCCAGCCTATTTTTTTGCCTTCTTCATAGGTACGGCCGTAATAGGAGATACCTACTTCATAGATCCTGACCTTAGGAACCCGTGCTACTTTAGCGGTAACTTCCGGTTCAAACCCGAATCGTTTTTCTTTCAGTTCAATACCCTGTATGATGGATGTCTTGAACATTTTATAACAGGTTTCCATATCCGTAAGGTTCAGGTTGGTGAACATATTGGAAAGGAAAGTGAGCACCAGTTTATTACCGATAGTATGCCAGAAGAAAAGGATGCGATGCGGGTTGCCTCCAAGGAAGCGTGAACCGAATACTACATCAGCCTGTCCTCTTAAAATAGGCTTTAATAAAAGATTATATTCCTGTGGATCATATTCCAGATCGGCATCCTGGATGATCAGGTATTCGCCAGTGGCTTTTTTGATACCGGTATGAAGCGCAGCGCCTTTACCCATGTTTACTTCATGTTTGAAGTATTGGATATCCATATTCGGATGCGCGTTTTTATAACGGAGGATGGCTTCTTCAGTATCATCCTTCGAGCAGTCGTTCACAATAATGATCTCTTTGCTGATATTATTCAGCAATTCCACTTTTTCGATCTGGTCGAGGATCAGGTGTATCGTTCTGCCTTCATTATAGGCGGGAATAACGATGGAGAGCTTGGTAAAATTTTCCATTAGTCGGCTGATTTAGTAAGTTTTAGGCCCGCAAACTCTCTTGAGGTAAGGTTCATTGTATAAGGTTATTTAGGCGCCAAAATACGGCAGAAAGTCCTGCCTTGCAATAATTTGTAGTGATTTTTTATTCATTCTTCCAACTCCGTCATTCACTCAGTCAGATTGTCCATTTACGAATTGGCAGCTTCCTTTTTTATTAAATCATCAATGAACACGAGGCTGCTATGTTCCGTTTTAAGAAACGATTTTTTTGCCTTCTTCAATTTTAATAATGCCATCACCTGCTGGAACACAAAAAGCGGCAGCGTAAAGAACGTCTTCATAAAGCGCATATCTTTTCCTTTTACGGCAACAATCACTGCAAAAGACAGGATGAATGCGGCGAATATACCCAGCCATACATAAAACAGGGTAGGGGCAAAGAAAAAGTTCAGCACTGTTACGATAAATCCGCCACCCAGCACCATAAACAAAGGCGGCCGGAGAGTGATAAAGCCAAAATAAAAAAGGTTGAAACTTCCTTTGCGGATACCTGCCAGCATAATGGCCAGGCTTTCTTTGAAATATTTGAAATAAGAGCTGATCCAGCGGGTGCGTTGTGTTTCCAGGGATTTGCCACTGCTGATCTTTTCATCAAATAAGATGGCATCTGGTGAAAAAGCGATCCTGTCTACACGTTGGACCAGGTGTGACTGAAGTTTTTTATCAAAGCCTCCGAGGAAGCTGGTATATTTTACTTCGGTATACAAATCATAATCAATTGCCACGCCGGATCCCCAGATGGCTGCAGAAAGATTGAGCATCATGCGGGCTTCCCTTTCCACAAAGAAGTTGAACATGTCGCCGATAGCATCCATGCGGGCATAATGCGAGTCGGTGTTCTTGGGTTTGAAATCGGATTGCACTACGCGATACCCTTTCTGGAAATGCGCATTCATCACTTCAAGAAAGCGGGGATGGATCAGGTTGTCTGCATCAAAAATGATCACTGCATCATGCTTGCGCGAGAACTGGTCGATGGCATAATGGATCGACTTGATCTTTGCATTAAGAGGCGGTTCAGGCCTTAATATTTTTATTCTTTTATCTGGAAAATTCAGATCGCTGATATCACAGTCATCAGCTACTACATACACACAGTAATTAGGATAAGTTTGTTTCAATATAGAATCCACCAGCGGGAAAATAAATTTTGTTTCCTGGTGCGCGGTGATGATAATGCCAAACTCAAATTCTTTTTGTGTAAGGAAAGGCTTTCTCTGGAAAGGCGTTTTCGCTTTGATGGCTTTTAATATGCCATAAAGGAAAAGAAGAAAAGTGGGGAGAAGGAGGTAAATGGCCAGTATAAGCTGTACCGCTAAAAAAAGATACCACAAAATGGATACGAGTACGTGCATAAGTAATTATTCAACGGTAAGGTATAAATAAAAATATTGTCATTGCTGCTAAGAATACGATCGTCTTTCTGCTTTTTCCCATAATACGGACTGCTGTCCCTTCAGGTGTTTGATAAAACCGAGGTAGAGGCAGTAGTTCTGGAAAACAAAGTAATAAGGAACGTACAAGAGCTTTATTTTGATATGTTTTTTGGATAATATCCAGCTAATAAAAGCAGCGAGATAAAAAAGCACCTGTGCAGCCATCAGCAGCTGGTAGATCAAACCGCCTCCTTTCCATACGATCAGCAGGTTGAGCAGGAATATCACGGGCAGCAGCACTGGGCATAATGTCCAGCGCAATACCCGGTGGGAAATATATTGAAAGGAGAGAAGGGGATATCTGAAAATATTGAACAGGCTTTTCATCATCACCATCGACTGGAAAGCGCCGGCGCTGATGCGCACTTTTCTTTTCTGCTCTTCTTCGATGGAAGCAGAAGGCATTTCCATGGCATAAGCTGCCGGTTCATAAGCGATCCTGTATCCTTTACGGCAGATATTCAGTGAAATGATAAAATCATCGAGGATTACATTACCGGGAACGGGTTCATACAACTCAGTGCGGATCGAAAACAGTTCGCCCGCAGCACCAACAACAGAGTAAAGCTCTGCATCCAGTTTTTTCAAAAGGGATTCATATTTCCAGTAAAGTCCTTCACCGGCTCCGGCTACTTTTTCAGTGCCGGTGCTCAGTATTTTCTTTTCGCCGGCAACGCCACCGATATCCGGGAACTGGTAATGCCATACGATCTTTTTGATCGCTTCATTCGAGATAAGCGTGTTTGCATCGGAAAATATAACAATTGGTGTGTTTACCGCTTTCATTGCACGATGAATAGCTGCAATTTTACCTTTTCGTTCCGGTTCGTGCATGACCTTGATGCCGCTGAATTCACGGGCATATTGTTCAGTACGATCAGAGGAGCCATCAGTAATAAAGACGATATGAAGTTTATCGGAAGGATAATCAAGTTCCAGTGTGTTCCGGATCTTTTCTTTGATGATATTTTCTTCATTGAAGGCAGCGGTAATAAGTGTGACTGGAGGCAAACTGTATTCCGAATCGGGCTTTTTTTCCCGGTGGATAAGTCTGCGAATCTTCAATATCAACCAGATACCGATGCCATAGCCGAGATAGCTGTAGAAGACGATAAAAAGAGAAACAAAAAAGAATATCTTTAGTACAATCATGTTTTGGTTGCGATAAGGTTTCAGTGGTTTGATACAGGCAGTATTTTCATCATTTTTAGCTACTTGTAAAACCACGCGAAATTAGCTTTAATCTCCCTACGTAGCATCAAAAAGTTTGGCACGAGAAATTTTCCGGAACCCCTGATACTAGCGGGTTTGCGCGATTTTTTCACAAATTTTCAACATCCCCCTTTGGAATTATTTAATTAACCCTTTGGTATAGTTATTGCTTAATTTTTGAACTTTTTATTTTTTACATTGCAGTTATGAGGAAAAACCAACTGCGTGGGCAAAATAGTCCACAAATTTTTAGAATCCAATTTAGAAATCCTAATATCCTGACCTGATGAAGACCAGAAATTTACGCACATCTTCTTATTGGCTATTCTTGTGCATTCTTCTAGGATCATGTCTTCTGTCCTCTCCTGGTGTATTTGCCCAGTCTGAGACAAACAACATGATCACTTATGATACAATTTATAATGAAGCTGGTGGACAACGCTGGGCCGTTCGAATTACCCGGCCGGCTAACATGTTCACTGCCAATCACCCCGATACTGCATCCCGCCCGGCTATTATCATGATGCCTGGTGTTGGTGAAGCAGTGGATGATACCAATCAACAAAAAGCTAACGCCCGTAAGTTTGGTCCACATTACTGGTTGGCTTCCGGCCAATGGGATGGTGGCATTCAACTGGGCAATGGAAAGCATTACCCGATCCTGATCACTGTAGTGCCTTCTTATATCAACCCGAGGGGTCCTGCATTTTATGGTCTCATTAATTTTCTCCTTAACCGTTATCATATCAAGAGAAACGCTGTGCATGGTACAGGTTTAAGCATGGGTGCCTTCACCTGGACAAAATCCATGGTGTACGAAGCGTCTGCCGGTGCTGAAACATTCATGAAGCTTGTAACGAGTATCACCGCTTTGCAAGGGGCCAGCAATGAAACATTTGCGCCTTACAATGGATGGTCATTGGGATGGGATGCTTTTGGACGTTGGGCAGAAAAATACAAGGGCAAATTTTTTGGCCTGGAAGGAACAAATGATTCCCGCCAGGTGTGGAAGATATCGCAGAACATGAACAGTGCTGTTCCGGGTTCTGCTTATTTCGCATTTGAAAATATTGGCAACGGCGCCCATTGTTGCTGGAATGACATGTACAGTCCTTTCCGTACCAACTGGAGCTGCGTGAACCCGCTTGGAGCAAATATCGCCGTGAACACACAAATACCCAATACCATGGGGACATATGTTCCAGGCTCAAACGTATTTCAATGGATGCTTCGCCAGGGTGATACTACCCTGGTTGGCTCAGCACCTCCACCTCCTGCGCCTCCTGCAGTAAGTGCAGGTTCGAATCAGGCTATTACTTTACCAACCAACAGCGCTCAACTGACAGGAACTATAACAGGCGAGTTGACCAGCAGCGGATGGACACAGGTAAGCGGCCCCAATACAGCTACAATCGCTACACCTGCGAACGTTGCAACAACTGTAAGCGGATTGGTGGAAGGTTCTTATGTATTCAAATTGTCAGGTACTAACAGTGGCGGTACAAACTCTGCAAATGTTACGGTAACAGTTAATCCTGAATCTGTTCAGGCTCCTGTTGCCAGCGCAGGCACTGATCAATTCATTACTCTGCCAACGAATGGCACACAACTCGCCGGTACCGTTCAGGGCACAGTTACCAATAGCCAGTGGACACAGGTAAGCGGTCCCAATACTGCTGCCATTGTGAGCTCCGGCAATCTTACTACCGATGTCAATAACCTCATTGAAGGTGTATATATATTTAAACTGACTGCTACCAACACTGGTGGCACGCATGCTGATAGCCTTTCCGTTACGGTAAATGCAGCTACTGTTCAGCCGCCTTCTGTGAGTGCAGGTGCTGATCAAAATATCACTTTACCTGCGAACAGCGTTCAGCTATCAGGCACTATCACAGGTGAACTCACCAGCAGCGAATGGTCGCAGGTGAGTGGCCCGAATGCAGCAACTATCGTTACTGCAAATAATCTTACTACGCAGGTAAACGGACTTATAGAAGGGGTGTATGTATTTGAATTATCAGGCACCAACACAGGCGGTACTACTACTGCCAGTGTAACAGTAACCGTGAGTGCAGCAGTAGTTGCAGCACCTGTGATTACAGCGGGCACTGATCAAACTATAGTATTACCAACAAGCACTGCACAAATAACCGCTACCGTTCAGGGCACGGTTACCAGCAGCGAGTGGACGCAGTTAAACGGCCCTAATACAGCAACCATCGTTAACGCAACTGATCTTACTACCAATGTGAACGGCCTTATTGAAGGTGTATACACATTTAGGTTAATAGCTACCAATAGCGGTGGATCTGATACTGCTGAAGTAACTGTTACAGTAAATGCAGCACCCGTACAGGCACCTGTAGTAATTGTAGGTTCCAATCAAACTATCACCCTGCCAACCAACTCTGCTCAATTGAGTGGTACTATACAGGGCGCAGCCACCAGCAGCGAGTGGACGCAGGAGAGCGGACCTAATACAGCCTCCATTGTTGATGCTGCCGGTCTTACTACCGATGTGAATGGTTTGGTAGAAGGTGTGTATGTGTTTAAATTAACAGCTACCAATAGCGGCGGCACCAATTCAGCTACTGTAACCATTACAGTTAATGCTGCGGTTACTGTACAACCTCCCGTGGTAACTGCAGGCACTGCTCAAACTATT
>CBHEUU010000190.1:0-7937 GCA_965990355.1 uncultured Chitinophagaceae bacterium | reverse complement strand
TTCGGCATTATTCAGAACAGTGCAGCAACAAACTTTCCAGTATTTCTGGGATGGTGCAGAACCCACCAGTGGCTTAGCACGGGAGCGTTTTCATGTTGACAATATTTATCCTCAGAATGATAAGAGCACAGTTACCAGTGGCGGCGCAGGCTTTGGTGTAATGGCTTTGCTGGTGGGTATAGAAAGAGGTTTTATTACGCGTGATCAGGGGCGTGAACGTTTGGAAAAGATCGTCCACTTCCTGGAAACAGCCGATCGCTTTCATGGAGCCTGGCCACATTGGTGGAATGGTGAAACAGGTAAAGTAATTCCTTTCGGTTCTAATGATAATGGTGGCGATCTTGTAGAAACATCTTACATGCTGCAAGGCCTGTTATGTGCGCGTCAGTATTTTGCCAATGGAAATGAAGCAGAGAAAAAACTAGCTGCCCGTATGGATGCATTATGGAAAAGCACTGAGTTCGATTGGTATCGGAATGGAAAGAACGTATTGTACTGGCACTGGAGCCCCACCGTTGCCTGGAAAATGAATTTTCCTGTGCGTGGTTATAATGAGTGCCTGATCATTTATATTCTTGGAGCTTCATCACCTACACATGGAGTGCCTGCCGAAGTATATCATGAAGGATGGGCAGAAAATGGAAAAATAAAAGACAGTTCTGCTTCCTATGGCGGTTATAAGCTTGGAATGCATTACCAGGGTAATCCTCCGCATGGAGGCCCATTGTTTTGGGCACACTATTCTTACCTGGGACTTGATCCCCGTGGTCTTAAAGACAAATATTGCGATTACGAAGAGGAAACACGCAACCAGGCATTGATCAATTACCAATGGTGCGTTGATAACCCAAAAAAATATAAAGGGTATAGTGCAGAGAACTGGGGGCTTACTGCCAGCTATTCAGTAATAGGCTATGCGGCACATGCACCGGATACGCTGAATGATCTGGGAGTGATCTCACCTACAGCTGCGCTTTCTTCTTTTCCCTATACACCCAAGCAGTCAATGGCAGCAATGAGATATTGGTACACTCAAAAGAAAGATTCGCTTTGGGGACCTTACGGTTTTTATGATGCGTTCAGTGAAACAGCTGGTTGGCATCCGCCGCATTATTTAGCGATTGATCAGGGACCGATTGTAGTGATGATGGAGAATTACCGGACGGGTATGCTATGGAAATTATTTATGAGCTGCCCCGAGATACAACAAGGGTTGAAGAAGCTGGGATTTGAAAGCCCCTGGCTGAAGAAGTAGTCTTTATAATTTTAAGCATTATGTCAAGAATTTATTGTTACTGTTTTTTATTTTTTGCATTTCTTTCTGCCAACTCATTTGCGCAGCAAAAAACTTATTGCAATCCTGTTAATATTGATTATGGCTATACACCCATTCCAAACTTTGCTGAATGGGGCCGCCACCGGGCTACTGCTGACCCGGTGATCGTTACTTATAAAGGAGAATATTATTTATTCAGCACTAATCAATGGGGTTATTGGTGGAGTAAGGATATGCTGAACTGGAATTTTGTTTCCCGCAAATTTCTCCGGCCATGGAATTCTGGTTATGATGAATTGTGCGCGCCAGCTGTGGGCGTGATCGGTGATACGATGCTTGTATTTGGATCCACTTACACCAGTCAGTTTACTATCTGGATGAGCACCAATCCCAAGGCCAATGAATGGAAACCACTGGTTGATTCATTTTCGATCGGCGGATGGGACCCTGCATTCTTTACAGATGATGACGGACGCTTTTATATGTACAATGGCAGCAGTAACCGTTATCCTGTTTATGGCATAGAACTGAACCGGAAAAACATGCAGCCGATCGGCACCCGGAAAGAAATGTATTTACTGGAATCATGGCGCTACGGCTGGCAACGGTTTGGAGAATACATGGATGATACATTTCTCGATCCGTTCATAGAAGGCGCATGGATGACCAAACACAATAAAAAATATTATTTGCAATATGGCGCACCCGGCACCGAGTTCAGTGGCTATGCAGATGGTGTGATAGTAGGGGATCATCCATTAGGTCCATTTACACCGCAATCGGATCCTTTTAGTTTCAAACCCGGTGGTTTTGCAAGAGGTGCAGGGCATGGGGCTACTTTCCAGGACGTGTATAATAATTACTGGCATGTATCTACCATCGCGATATCAGTAAAAAACAATTTTGAAAGAAGGATCGGTATATGGCCTACTGGTTTTGATAAGGATGATGTGATGTACTGCAATACTGCTTTTGGTGATTACCCGCATTATTTACCTGCCGGTCCGGCAGATCATCTTAAAAGCCTGTTCACTGGTTGGATGTTGTTGAACTATAAAAAGCCAGTGCAGGTATCTTCCACTTTGGGCGGCTATTACCCCAATAATGCCGTGGATGAAAGCATCAAGACTTACTGGAGCGCCGCTACTGGCAATAAAGGCGAATGGATACAAACAGACCTCGGAAATGTGTCTACGGTGAATGCTGTGCAGGTAAATTATGCCGATCAGGACGTTGACAGTTCTTTTTTAGGCAAACAGCTTGGTACTTTTCACCAGTATAAGCTGTCTTACTCAGTAGATGGCCGCAAATGGGCTACCCTGGTGGATAAAAGCAATAACCGCACAGATGTACCCCATGATTATGTGGAACTGGAGAAACCTGTACAGGCACGCTTTATCAGGCTCGAAAACGTGCATATGCCCACCGGCAAATTTGCAATCAGCGGGCTGCGTGTATTTGGAAATGGGAACGGAACAAAACCTGAACAGGTAAAACAGTTCATTGTACTGCGTACGGAAAAAGACAAACGCAATGCCTGGATCAAGTGGGGACCGGTAAGTAATGCTTATGCGTACAATATTTATTTTGGAACAGCGCCTGATAAATTATACAACTGCATAATGGTGCACGATGCGAATGAGTACTGGTTTAAAGTAATGGATAAAGAAAAACCTTATTATTTCTCTATAGAAGCGATTAGTGAGAACGGTGTTTCAGAACGTACAAAAGTGATGAAAGTGGAGTAAAGAGCAATTGCTAATGTAAATTTGAAAAATGTAAAAATTTATGAAGTTTGGAAAAGCCCTGAGTTTTATTTTCTTGCTGCTTATGCTGGCAGTGGCAACACCATCATTGCAGGCACAGCCGTTTTCCCAGGAGATAGCTGCATTTAAAAAGCAGGACAGCCTGCATTTCCCCGCATCAAAACAAATATTGCTGATTGGCAGTTCTTCTTTCACCAAGTGGACAGATGTGCAGGATTATTTTCCTTCTTATCCAATTCTTAACCGTGGGTTTGGTGGTTCAACCCTGCCGGACGTAATCCGCTATGTGGATGAAATTGTTTTTCCCTATAAACCTAAACAGATAATTGTTTATTGCGGGGAGAATGATATGGCATCTTCGGATACCGTGACAGCACAGGTGGTGCTGATCCGTTTTAAGCAATTGTTTTCCTTAATAAGAAAGAAGCTGCCAAAAGTACCCATTATTTTTATTTCAATGAAACCCAGTCCCAGCCGTCATTTGATACAGGGAAAAATAAGGGAGGGTAATGCACTGATCGCTGCATTTATTAAGAAACAAAAAAGAGCCGGCTTTATTGATGTATACAAAGAAATGATTGATGATGAGGGAAAGCCAATGGCTGACCTGTTTATAGAAGATAACCTGCATATGAACAAGAAAGGGTATGCAATCTGGCAAAAACTGATCGAGCCTCATTTAATGAAAAAATAAAAGAACAGTACAATGAAAAGGTTACAAAGGTTAATGATGGGTTTAGCGGTAGTACTGTGTTTGCAAGCGCAGGCACAAACATCGCAGGATGCTAAAATGAATGTGTTCATCACTGCATTGATGAAGAAAATGACGCTGGAAGAAAAACTTGGGCAGCTGAATTTGCCAGGTGCTGGCGATATCACCACCGGCCAGGCAAGCAATTCAGATATTGCTAAAAAGATCAAGGAAGGAAAAGTAGGTGGCCTGTTCAATATAAAATCAGTGACCAAGATCAGGGACGTACAAAAAGTGGCGGTAGAAAACAGCCGCCTGAAAATACCGCTGATCTTTGGTATGGATGTGATACATGGTTATCAGACCGTATTCCCGATTCCGCTGGGGCTTTCCTGCACCTGGGACATGCCTTTGATTGAAAGAAGCGCACGCATTGCCGCTACCGAGGCGAGTGCTGATGGTATATGCTGGACATTCAGCCCGATGGTGGATATTGCCCGTGACCCACGCTGGGGCCGCATTGCAGAAGGCAGTGGTGAAGATGCTTACCTGGGCTCACAAATTGCAAAAGCAATGGTGAAAGGATACCAGGGAGATGATCTTTCCAGGAATAACACCATCATGGCTTGCGTAAAACACTATGCATTGTATGGCGCTGCTGAAGCCGGCCGGGATTATAATACAACCGACATGAGCCATGTAAGAATGTACAACGAATATTTCCCTCCTTATAAGGCTGCTGTAGATGCGGGTGTAGGGAGTGTGATGGCTTCTTTTAATGAAGTGGACGGCGTACCTGCCACTGCCAATAAATGGCTGATGACGGATGTGTTGCGCAAGCAATGGAAGTTTAATGGATTTGTAGTAACGGATTATACAGGCATCAATGAAATGATCGATCATGGGCTTGGTGACCTGCAAACCGTTTCAGCCCGTGCACTCGCCGCAGGTATTGATATGGATATGGTGGGAGAAGGACTGCTGACCACACTTGCTAAATCATTGAAAGAAGGAAAAGTTACCCAACAACAGATTGATGCAGCTTGCAGAAGGGTGCTGGAAGCAAAATATAAGCTTGGCCTGTTTGAAGATCCTTATCGTTATTGCGATGAGAAGAGAGCGGCAACAGAAATTTTTACTGATGCAAACCGTAAAGCAGCCCGTGAGATCGCTGCACAAAGTTTTGTATTGTTGAAAAACAATAACAATATTCTGCCGCTGAAGAAAAATGGTACTATCGCACTGATCGGACCACTGGCGGATTCAAAAGAGAACATGCCGGGAACATGGAGCGTGGCAGCAGATTTTTCCAAACCGATTTCCCTGCTGGCGGGATTGAAAGAAGTTGCCGGCAGCAATGCAAAGATCCTTTATGCAAAAGGATCCAATCTCGATGCAGACAGCGTGTTTGAAGGAAATGCAACCGTATTTGGTAAATCCCTGAACCGCGATCGCCGCCCCGCTGCAGAAATATTGCAGGAAGCATTGGCGGTTGCCAACCAGGCCGACGTGATCGTTGCTGCATTGGGTGAATCCGCTGAAATGAGTGGTGAATCATCCAGCCGCAGCAATATTGAAATACCTGCTATTCAAAAAGAATTGTTACAGTCTTTGTTAAAAACCGGCAAGCCTGTGGTGCTGGTATTATTCACCGGCCGCCCGCTGGCATTGAAATGGGAACAGGAAAATGTTCCTTCTATATTGAACGTATGGTTTGGCGGATCAGAAGCAGGCTCTGCTATTGCAGATGTGTTGTTTGGAGATGTTAATCCTTCCGGCAAGCTGAGCACCACCTTCCCGCAGAACATAGGACAAGTGCCTATCTTTTACAATCATAAGAATACAGGCCGTCCATTACAGGAAGGAAAATGGTTTTCAAAATTCCGTTCCAATTATCTTGATGTAAGCAATGATCCTTTGTATCCTTTTGGATTTGGATTAACCTATACCAATTTTACTTATAGTGATATTAAACTGAGCAGTACATCTTTAAAAGGCGCACAAACATTGAAAGCAAGTGTTACAGTAACAAACAGCGGCAGCCGTGATGGCAAAGAAGTTGTTCAGCTGTATATCCGTGATATTGTTGGCAGCAGCACCCGTCCTGTAAAAGAATTGAAAGGGTTCCAGAAAATAGAATTGAAAGCAGGAGAAAGCCGCACGGTTACTTTCAATATCACACCTGAAGACCTGAAGTTTTATAATTATGATCTGAAGTATGATTGGGAATCCGGTGATTTTACCATTATGATCGGTGGTAATTCAAGAGATGTGAAATCAGCAAATATGAAATGGGTGAAATAATTACCTGTATCTTTTAAAATCATTCTATGCAAAGAAGAACGTGGTTAGTTATACTTGCCCTGATGGCGCAAGTAAGCTGTGGTAAAAGTTCGGGTGGTGGCGGAACGCCTACACCGAATCCGCCTGATCCGCCGCCGACACCTGGTACCAACGAAGTGGATTTCTGGCTGACGCGTGGTGACGAGACTGCTTTATTGCAAAAGCAATCTACCGTTCTTTCTTTTGTAACAACGGCCAACTCAAACCCAAGCATTACCGTCGACAGCACGCAGAAATTCCAGACCATTGATGGATTTGGCTATACGCTTACCGGCGGGAGTGCCACACTGATTAATGGATTGCCGGCTGCTACAAAATCTATCCTGTTGCAGGAGCTTTTCCGCGGCGGTGATAATGCAGGTTCGATTGGCGTGAGTTATCTGCGGATCAGTATCGGTGCTTCCGATCTTAGTGCAACCACTTATAGTTATGATGATATGCCCGCCGGGCAAACTGATCTTACCCTGGCCAATTTCAGTCTTGATCCCGATAAAGCTTCTGGCAGTGGCGTTATTCCGTTATTGAAAGAGATACTGGCGATCAATCCCACTATTAAAATCCTGGCTACTCCCTGGAGTGCGCCTGTGTGGATGAAAGACAATGGTAATTTTAAGGGCGGTAGTTTAAAGCCCGAATACTATAGCGTGTACGCTAATTATTTTGTGAAATACATCCAGCAGATGAAAGCGGAAGGCATCACTATCGATGCTATTACGCCGCAAAATGAGCCAATGCATGATGGCAATAATCCCAGTATGAAAATGATTGCTACAGAGCAAAGGGATTTTATAAAAAATCATCTTGGACCTGCTTTTCAGACGGCAGGCTTAACTACCAAGATCATTGTTTGGGACCATAACTGTGATGATCCAGGGTATCCGATCACTATACTGGATGATCCGGCTGCCAAGGCTTATGTGGATGGCTCAGCCTTCCATTTATATGCAGGCGATATCGGTGCGTTGTCTACAGTGAAGGCTAAGCATGCTGATAAGAACCTTTACTTCACAGAGCAGTATACAGGTTCGACAGGAGCTTTTGAGGGTGATCTGAAATGGCACTTGCGAAATGTGATCATCGGATCGATGCGTAACTGGAGCCGGAATGCACTGGAATGGAACCTGGCCAATGATCCGAATTTTGGGCCTCACACAGTAGGTGGTTGTACAACCTGCAAAGGTGCACTTACCATTAATGGTTCTTCTTATTCGAGGAATGTATCTTATTATATTATAGCGCATGCTGCCAAGTTTGTACCGCCTGGTTCTGTGAGAGTGGCCAGTGATAATACCGGCAGCCTTTACTCGGTAGCATTTGTAACACCCGACAATAAGAAAGTGTTGATCGTGCTGAATGATGGAACTACCAACACTACCTTCAACCTGAAATTTAAAAGCAAATGGGCTGTTACAACATTGCCGGCGAACAGTGTAGGTACTTATATCTGGTAAGAACAAAATGCATTAATATCTATAAGTAAACCGAAAAATAAACCAATGAAGAAAATATGGCTTGCCTCCCTTGCAGGATTATTATTTGCCTGCACGGACCAAAAACAAGAGGAGCAGAAAACAACTACTGCATCTTCTTCCGCCACATATTCTGTGGAAGGAAAGAAAGTAAATGTGTATACAACAGCCGACAGTACCAATTACCGGCTGGCATTGACAGACAGCAGCCTTCAGTTTGCTGATTTCGGTCAGCCAATGGAAACACAAGTCTGTGTTTTTGTTGATCCAACTAAAACTTTCCAAACCATGCTGGGCATAGGCGGTGCTATCACTGATGCATCTGCTGAAACTTTTGCCAAATTGCCAAAAGAGAAGCAGGAAGAAGTATTGAAAGCTTATTATGACCCGGT